>QIDK01000025.1 GCA_003228405.1 Gammaproteobacteria bacterium
GCTCGCTCCGCATCGCCTTCTATATCGCCAGCTAAAGCTACCTCCTACAAATTATATTTTTTTATTTGCGTGTCTTTGCGTTTATTTGCGGCAAAAATGCCTTTATCTTTTTGATTTTAATACTTATTTTGTGGGGATAGCTCAGGGACAGAGCGCCCCATACCAATTAAAAATGGGCGGCGGTCTGTCCCCGATGGAGATGAGCCATAACAGGGCACAAATATTCGCATATTAATCGGAGGGGGGGAATTCCATAATCCAGCTGATTTTTTCAGGATAAATCAGGCACCAACCACTGATCCTGCCTATAAATTTCCAGCCCTGAAAAATTCTGTTTGTAATCCATTTTCGGGTGCTTCTCAATCCAGTATCCCAGGTATACATGGTTTTTATGATATAAGCCTGCCAGCCAGATCTGCTGTAATATGGCGAAGGTGCCCAGGCTACGTTTACTTTCAGTCGGCTCGAAAAAAGTATAAACCGCTGAGGGGCCTGCTGCCAGAAAATCCACCACTGCTACACAGAGTAGCTTTCCTGCCTGACGAGTTTCAATAAAGACACTGGTATTCCATCTATTTAACAGAAAACTGATAAAGTCTTCTCGCTTTGGGTCCGCCATATTGCCATCTTTATGTCGACCATTGATATAGCGGCTATACAGGGATAAATATTCTCCGGAAAAACGCGCGGCGACAATATGAGTCGTCAGATCCTGATTATTTTTTAAACAACGCCGCTGATTACGGTTAGGCTTAAAATTGTGCACATTAATTCGACAGGCCGTGCAGGCAGAGCACTGTTTGCAATGGGGGCGGTAAACAAATTCACCGCTTCTGCGAAAACCATTGCTAATGAGCACACTGTATAAGGCTGCGTTCATCTCAACCTGGGGATCAGGAATCAGATTAGAGGTCTGCCGGTCGTCATAATAACCACATTCATGTTCGGCGGTAATATACAGGCTCAGGTTCTGTGAGTTCATACGGCTATTCTAATTTATTTTGGCTTATAAAAACCAGCACAAAATCTTTTCTGGAAAACCTGAATTCGCCAAATCGTGGAGGAGTCGGGGCTTTAGCCCTGAGCTATTGCCACGAGTATTTTAAAAGCAAAAAGCATATTCACCGCAAATAAACGCAAAACACGCAAATTTTTCAGGTTGTGCACCTGCGGTGCACAATACCCAGCTAATGTTTTTGCTTTAACGCATATACTATTGAATCAGGTGAAAAGAATACTTGCCTTATATTAGAGAAATAGTTTCTCCTACAGGCGCTATTTTTATAAAGCTTTTTAGTAGTATCCTTTATTTCTGATTCAGAAATATGTATGTACTAAATTTTGCGGGCGCACCCATGCGCAGGAGCAATTATTTGCGGTGAATATGCTTTTATCTTTTTGATTTTAATGGTTATATTTTGGATATGTCTTAGGCTTTAGCCCCGAGTATCAATGCGAGACTAAAGCCTCACCTCCTGATGATTTCCCGCCAATAATGATAAATGCTACAATACGCGCCCCGTATCATTATTGGTTATAAAACATGAGTTTAGACACTCAACGAAATGCCCGTATCGAGCAGTTAAAACAGTCCCTTAAACAGCGTATCCTGATTCTGGATGGCGGCATGGGCACGATGATTCAAAGCTATAAGCTTGAAGAAGCAGACTATCGTGGAGAACGCTTTGCCGACTGGGCATCCGACCTGAAAGGCAATAATGATCTGTTAAGCATCACCCAGCCAACGATTATCCGGGATATTCACAAGGCCTATCTGCAGGCCGGTGCCGATATTGTAGAAACCAATACCTTTAATGGCACCTCTATTGCCATGGCCGATTATTCAATGGAAGAGCTGGCCTATGAACTTAATTTTGAGGGCACAAAAGTCGCCCGCGAAGCGGCTGATGAAGTAGCGACCCCTGAGCGCCCGCGTTTTGTGGCCGGTGTGCTCGGCCCCACCAACCGCACCGCCTCTATATCACCGGATGTCAATAATCCGGGATTTCGTAATGTAAGTTTTGACCAGCTGGTAGAAGCCTATACCGAGGCAACTCGAGGTCTGGTTGATGGTGGCTCTGATATTCTTCTGATAGAAACTATTTTCGATACACTGAATGCAAAGGCGGCTATTTTTGCCGTTATGCAATATTTTGATGATAACAATATCGAATTACCCGTAATGATTTCGGGCACCATTACCGATGCTTCCGGGCGGACTTTATCCGGCCAGACCGCCCAGGCTTTCTGGAATTCTGTGCGTCATGTTAACCCCATTAGCTTTGGCTTTAACTGCGCCCTGGGCGCAGATGAGTTGCGCCAGTATGTGGCAGAGATGTCCGGCATTGTCAGCTGTAATATTAATGCCCACCCGAATGCAGGTCTGCCCAATGAGTTTGGTGAGTACGAAGAATCACCTGAAGACATGGCGGTGCAAATTGAAGAATGGGCAAAATCCGGGTTCCTGAATATTATCGGTGGTTGCTGTGGCACCACACCAGAGCATATAAAAGCGATAGCTGAAGCAGCCGCAAAACACCCCCCCAGAAAAATACCCGACATAAAAATCGAGTGTCGTTTAAGCGGGCTGGAGCCTTTAAATATTAATAAAGAATCTTTATTTGTTAATGTGGGCGAGCGCACCAATGTTACCGGCTCTGCCCGTTTTAAACGCCTGATACTCGAAGAAGAATATGAAACCGCACTCGATGTCGCCCGTGAGCAGGTAGAAAACGGTGCACAGATAATCGATATCAATATGGATGAAGGCATGCTCGATGGCGAAAAAGCCATGGTTACCTTTTTGAACCTTATTGCTTCCGAACCGGACATTTCCCGTGTACCGGTGATGATTGATTCATCTAAATGGCACATTATAGAAGCCGGGCTTAAATGCATTCAGGGCAAGGGCATAGTTAACTCCATTAGCATGAAGGAAGGCGAAGATAAATTTATCGAGCAGGCAAAGCTGATTCGTAAATACGGTGCGGCTGCCATAGTGATGGCCTTTGATGAAACCGGACAGGCGGATACCCGGGATCGAAAAATAGAGATTTGTACACGGGCATATAAAATTTTAACTGAACAGGTGGGTTTCCCCCCCGAAGATATTATTTTCGACCCGAATATTTTTGCGGTGGCTACCGGCATAGAAGAACACAATAATTATGGCCTGGATTTTATTGAAGCCACTGACGTTATTAAGAAAACATTGCCTCATGCCATGGTATCCGGTGGGGTATCGAATGTATCTTTTTCATTCCGCGGCAATAACCCGGTGCGCGAAGCCATACACGCGGTGTTTTTATACCATGCCATAAAAGCCGGCATGGATATGGGCATAGTCAATGCAGGGCAACTTGCGGTGTATGATAACCTGCCCGAAGAGCTGCGTGAGCGAGTGGAAGATGTGGTGCGCAATCTGCGCGATGATTCTACTGAGCGATTGCTGGATATTGCCGATCAATATCGCGGCGATGGCAGCACGGGTAAAAAAGTTGAAAATTTAGAATGGCGAGAGTACGAAGTCGGCAAGAGAATCGAACATGCCTTAATTAAAGGCATCGACACCTATGTAGTAGAAGACACGGAAGAAGCCCGTTTGAGTTTTGATCGACCGATTCAGGTGATTGAAGGGCCGTTGATGGATGGCATGAATGTGGTCGGCGATTTATTCGGCGATGGCAAAATGTTTTTACCACAAGTCGTAAAATCAGCTCGGGTAATGAAAAAAGCCGTGGCGCATTTAATTCCCTTTATCGAAGCGGAAAAAGACGGTGCGGTGCAATCCAGTGGCAAAATTTTAATGGCCACGGTAAAGGGTGATGTGCACGACATCGGCAAAAATATTGTTGGTGTGGTGCTGCAGTGTAATAATTTTGAAGTGGTGGACATGGGCGTGATGGTGCCCGCTAATCAGATACTCGAAAAAGCCAGAGAAGAAAATGTTGATATCATTGGTTTGAGCGGATTGATTACCCCATCGTTAGATGAAATGGTGCATATGGCCAAAGAACTGCAACGTCTTAAAATGGATATACCTGTGATGATAGGTGGGGCAACCACATCAAAGGCGCATACCGCCGTAAAAATTGAACAGAATTATGACGGCACTACCGTCTGGGTAAAAGATGCCTCACGTGCGGTGGGTGTTGCTCAGAGTTTAATTTCTACCGACCTGAAAGCAAACTTTATAAAAGAACTGCGTGAAGATTACGAGCAGGTGCGCATTAACCATGCGGGGCGGCGTAAAAAAACCAACTGGGCCAGCCTTGAAAAGGCACGCGCCAATAAAGCTAAAATTGACTGGACTAATAGTGATATTGGCACACCTTCATTTACCGGCGTAAAAGTTTTTGATGATTACCCGCTGGAAGAAATAAAAGCCTATATTGACTGGACCCCCTTCTTTTTTGCATGGGAACTAAAAGGCCGTTACCCCAAAATTCTTACCGATAAAGAAAAAGGCATTGAAGCCACAAAACTGTTTAATGATGCACAGGCCATGCTGAATAAAATCATCAGCGAAAAATGGCTACAGGCCAAAGCCGTGGTGGGAGTTTTCCCTGCAAACAGTGTCAATGATGATGATGTGGAAATTTACACAGACGATAGCCGGACTGAAACATTAACGACGCTTAATTTTTTACGCCAGCAAACCCAGCAACCACCGGGACGCCCTAACTACTGTTTAAGTGATTTTATTGCGCCTAAAGAAACAAATTTAAATGATCATATTGGTGCATTTGCAGTAACCACAGGCATTGGTATAGATGAACATGTAAAACGCTTTGAAGAAGACCATGATGATTATCAGGCGATTATGCTGAAGGTATTAGCAGACCGACTGGCAGAAGCCTTTGCAGAACTTATGCATAAACGCATGCGCCGAGAATACTGGGCCTATGCCAAAGATGAATCGCTGGATAATGCGGCATTAATTGCCGAAGAATATAAAGGTATTCGCCCGGCTCCGGGTTACCCTGCCTGCCCGGATCACACAGAAAAAGCCAAACTATGGCAGTTAATTGCTGCGGATAAAAATGCGGGCATGACTATCACTGAAAGTTTTGCCATGTTACCCGCGGCCTCGGTAAGTGGCTGGTATTTCAGTAATCCGGAATCTAAATATTATGCGGTGGCTAAAATTAATCGGGATCAGGTTGAAGATTATGCCAGACGTAAAGGTATGACTTTAGCGGAGGCGGAGCGTTGGCTGTCGCCTAATCTTGGTTATGATGTGTAATGTTTTACTGTTTTGGCTGACTCTTAGCTGTATGGGGATTTGAGTTTTGTGAGTTCGGCTGCGGGTGACTCGGTTTGTTTTTTTTTATAAAAATTTCACTAGTGTCCCGTTAACTTAAAAAATGTCGTCATTCCTGCGCAGGCAGGAATCTAGTGGCTTTAAGAAGCTGTCAGGCGCTGGATACCTGCCTGCGCAGGTATGACGAATTCATATTATTCGGTTTCGTGTTGAGAATAATTAAAAGTAGATATCATTGCGCCATAATGGACTGGATAAATTTTTAATAGAAAAAAACCGAGCCACCATCAGGCGACCCATGAAACTATGAGCTAGCCAAAACAGCTATACCCATCATAGCGCTATTCATCCGGCGCATGCAGCAAATTAGTATGAATCATTTTTTCTGAGCCTGAATCATTTTCACCAGCATGTCTCCCCTTTGCATGCGTGTGTTCTCCTGCTGCAACGAGTTTCTGGTACTCATCTGAGCTCATATCTTTTAGCGCTTCAATGAGTGCAATTAGATCCCAGATCTGTTCATCGCTATTATATATTCCCCATGCGGGCATGGCGGTCATTTTCAGACCATTTTTTATGATCCAGAACGTCTCTATTGGTTCACGCTCATGTTTGTCAGGTTTTGACAGAACCGGCGGTTGTGGGTAAAGCCCTTCATGTAATTCGGATGAACTGAAACCCGGAGCCAGATGACATTGTGCGCACATTGCCGCATAATTTGCTGCGCCTCTGGCGACTCGGGTTTTATCGCTAAGGTCAGGTACGGTTACTGCTTCGGCATTAGAACGGATTGAGCGTTCGCGTACAAACTCAATAAAATTAGAGGTGATGTCCCAGTGTTCTACTCTTGCAGAGATGTTGAACAGACCAAACCAGATAATTAAAAATCCAGTTGCGGCAGCAAGAAAACATATTTTAATTAAAAACTTTAAATTATTGAGGTTCATTTCAGGTTCTTTCCTGGAGGTTTAAATTGTTTTAATAAACAGGATTTGCTGCATATTTTATCGGTGCAGCGTGATTGCGTAAAGGCGATGATGGCATCGGTTTTTTATAAGCAAAATTCCAGTTATGGTAAATAGAAAAGGATAAGTAATGATCACAATCATTATCGTCAGCTAAAGCTAACGTCTGCAGATGCTATTTTTCTAAAGCATATTAGCAGTTTTCTTTATTTTTTATTCAGTATTAAGTTCAATAGATCTGTTTTTTTTTATAAAGTTCATTAAAATTGATTACAAATTTAATATCATCGACTACCCTATATTATAAGTATGTTTCTCCCAATGGCTAGCTAATTTAAAAGATGAGTAAACGATCACCTCGCGGTTTTGATGTTCTGCACAATCCTAAACTCAATAAAGGCACCGCCTTTAGTCAGGAGGAGCGTGATGCTCTGGGCTTAACCGGCTTATTGCCCGTCACCATTACCACTCAGCAAACCCAGATCAGTCGAGTACTCAATAATCTACGGCGTAAAAGCTCTGATATTGAACGTTATATTTTTTTATTTGCTCTGCAGGGGCGTAATGAGAGGTTATTTTACCGCCTGTTAATTGAACATATAGAAGAGTTAATGCCGATTATCTATACCCCCACAGTGGGTGAAGCCTGCCAGAAATTTGCCCATATTTTTCGTGAGCCGCGGGGCTTTTATATTACACCACAGGATCGTGGCCGCATTAAAAGCATTTTAGAAAACTGGCCTGAAAAAGATATTCGCATGATTGTGGTGACCGATGGCCAGCGTATCCTCGGGCTGGGTGACCTGGGTGCCAATGGCATGGGCATACCCATAGGAAAATTATCTTTATATACCGCAGGGGCAGGCATTGCCCCGGAGCAATGCCTGCCGGTTATGCTCGACGTGGGCAGCAATAACAGTCAGCTTATTAACGACCCTCTCTATCTGGGCCTGAAGCAGCCACGCATAAGTGGTGATGACTATTTACAACTGGTGGATGAATTTGTCAGTACCGTACAGGATGTTTTCCCTAAAGCGGTAATTCAGTTTGAAGATTTTATAACAGCCAATGCCTATTCGTTGCTCAATATTTATCGCGATAGAGTCTGCTGTTTTAATGATGATATTCAGGGTACAGCAGCGGTTGTTCTGTCGGGTATTTATACAGCACTGGAATTATCAGAACAGTCATTCACAGACTGCCGGATAATGTTTTTAGGCGCGGGTTCTGCCGCTACTGGTATGGCTGATTTACTGGTGCCCGCATTGTGCGAAGCAGGTTTAAGTGAAAATGAAGCACGCCAGTGTTTATGGTTTGTCGATCGTAATGGTCTGCTGGTTAAAAATAGAGAATTTCTTAATCCGCATAATCTGCCTTACGCGCATCGCCACGAAAATGCAGATTTTATTAGCGCTATTAATTCTATTCGCCCGAATATATTAATTGGAGCAACCGGGGTGCATGGTGCATTTTCTAAAGAAGCCATATCGTTGATGGCGAGTATTAATCAGCAGCCGATTATTTTTGCCCTGTCCAATCCAACGTCCCATGCGGAGTGTACGGCTCAACAGGCTTATGAATGGACGGATGGCCGGGTTATTTTTGCATCTGGCAGTCCATCTAAAACGGTTAGCTACAGGGGGCAGGTTTTTAAACCGGGGCAGGGAAATAATGCCTATATTTTTCCCGGCATTGGCCTGGGTGTGATTGCATGCCGGGCTTCATATATTAGCGATGAAATGTTTATGGCGGCAGCTCGTGCCCTGTCATCACAGGTTAGCTCATCACAACTTGAGCAGGGAAATATTTTTCCTTCCTTAAGCCAGCTGCGACAGGTTTCCTTTCAAATTGCACTGGCCGTGGCAGACACCGCCTACAGGCAAAACCTGGCTCAAATACCTCAGCCAGAAAATATATCTGCAGCCATCAGTGAACTGATTTATGATCCTACGTACTAAACTGAAGCTCTGATTTTATTCTGTAGCTGGCGCTTTTGAGCCCAGGTCTCATTAAACAGACTTAAGCAGAGCTTTCCTGGCCTGTCTATTACTTATAATTAGAGAAACCCATGGTACGCAAACTTTTTTTCATTTTTTCTATTAGCTCCATATTCCTGACTGTGTTTCTGGCGCAGTTTTTTGAAAATGCCTGGTGGCTGTTGATTTTGATTGTGCCGTTAATTAGCCTGGGTGTATACGACATGCTGCAAACTCACAGCACGATTCCCCGCATATTCCCGGTCATTGGCCGCCTGCGATATTTATTTGAATCTATCCGCCCGGAAATCCAGCAGTATTTTGTCGAGTCTGATATTAATGGTATTCCTATTAACCGCGAATATCGTTCACTGGTTTACCAGCGTGCCAAGGGCGTTCGCGACACTCGTCCGTTTGGTACTTTATTTGATGTTTATCGACAGGGTTATGAGTGGACAAATCAGTCATTGTCGCCAAAGCCCATGCCAGCTGAAATGCCCCGGCTGATGATTGGCGGTAACGATTGTAGCCAGCCCTATTCGGCCTCTTATTTAAATATTTCAGCCATGAGTTATGGCGCATTAAGCAAACATGCCATACAGGCATTGAATGCCGGGGCTAAACTGGGCGGTTTTTATCACAATACAGGTGAAGGTGGTGTTAGCCCCTATCATCTTGCCGGGGGTGGTGATCTGGTCTGGCAAATTGGCACGGGTTATTTTGCCTGCCGTTCAGAGGACGGGCAGTTTAATGCGCAACTTTTTAAAGAAAAAGCAAAGCTGCCACAGATTAAAATGATAGAATTAAAATTATCTCAGGGTGCCAAGCCCGGCCATGGAGGAATTTTACCCGCCTCAAAACTAACCGAAGAAATTGCCAGGATACGTTATGTTCCCATGGGCCATGATGTTATTTCGCCACCAGCTCATTCTGTTTTTTCTGATCCGACAGGCTTATTAAATTTTATTCAACAACTACGAGAATTATCTGCTGGAAAGCCAGTTGGCTTTAAATTATGCATTGGTTATAAAGGTGAGTTTCTGTCAATCTGCAAAGCCATGCTGGAAACCGGAATAGTACCTGACTTTATTACCATTGATGGTAGTGAAGGCGGCACAGGTGCGGCACCAGTTGAGCTCACCAACTCGGTTGGCACACCCCTGCGTGATGCCCTGTCTTTTGTACATAATGCATTAACGGGAATTGGTGTGAGAGATCAGGTGCGGCTGATTGCTTCCGGCAAAATTCTGTCTGCATTTCATTTATTGCGGGTACTGGCACTGGGGGCTGATGCGGTCAACTCTGCTCGCGGCATGATGTTTGCGCTGGGCTGCATTCAGTCTCGTCAGTGCAATGCCAATACCTGCCCAACCGGTATTGCCACACAGGATCCTTCACGATATCGGCAGTTAAATATAAAAGATAAAGCACAACGCGTGGCCAATTATCACAAAACCAGTATTCATAGTTTAATGGAAATAATTACCAGCATGGGTTTAAGTGATCCATTCCAGGTCAGGGCATGTCATATTCACCGGCGTGTGGACAGTGCAACCATTAAAACCTATAGCGAGCTATATCACTGGATTGATAAAAATAGCCTGCTACAGCAAGAGACCATTCCAGAAAACTGGAAACAGGATTGGGCGCTTGCCCGTGCAGACAGCTGGCAAACCTGCTGCAGTAATTATTGAGTCATAGCTTTTGAGTCGGGCTGATATCGCCAGTATCGAGCTGTTTATCATATAGTGTCGCACCACTCTGCCGTTTGCGTTTGCTGGCATACATGGCAGAGTCAGCACAATGCAGAACCTCTTCAAAACTTTTGCCGTGCTCCGGGTGCAAAGCAACGCCAATACTGGCGCCGACCTGAAATTCATTGCTATCAATAGTAAAATTCTCCTTTAAAACTTTCGCTAGTTTCTGCGAAACTTTTATGGCATTTTCTCTATCAATATTGGGTAAAATAATTGCAAACTCATCGCCACCAAGGCGCGCTACCGTATCCGACTGACGAACACCGGCCTGCAAACGCTCAGCAGATATTTTTAGAACTTCGTCACCGACCTTGTGCCCCAGAGTGTCATTAATTTCCTTGAAATGATCCAGGTCAATTAATAGTATGGCCATGGTCTTCTGGTTTTGACTGTTTTCTGATAAGGCCTGATCAATACGGTGACGGAGTAATAATCTATTGGGTAGTCCGGTTAGATGGTCATGCATTGCATGATACTGTAACTCTCTGTTTTTCATTACCAGTTCATGTCGCATATGCTCCAGTGTTCTGGCCAGTTGCTGTATATCCTGAATACCGGTTTTAACATTCAGTGCCCTGTCATACTGGCCCATTGAAATATCAAAAGATGCTTTACGTAACTGTTGAATGGGCTTTGTGACCTGGCGACCTAAAAGAATAGTCAGCGTAAAGGTGATACTGATATAGGCAAGGCTCAGATAAATACCATAGATATATGTCTGCGAAATCTGATCACGTGTCAATTGTTCGTCGTAACTCAGAAACAGCTCTCCCTGAGTATTACCTTCTGAGTCATATCTGGGAACAATAATATTAAATACTGTGTCATTGTGCTCAGCAAAGAAAAAATCTTCTTCATAGTTTTCTATTAATTCAGTCTCACCCCAGGAATTCAATAATTTACCATTTTCATCTGCTATTTGTGCTGTAAGCAGGCGACCACTTTCAACGGCATCTTCGATGATTTTTTGCTGATATAGCAGGGTATGCTCATTTTGTGATTCACTAAATGATGCGAGAATTAAGGCATCATTACGCACCTGGTTAACAAAATGATTTTTGTAGTTACTTTCTACCAGATAAAGTACACCGCCAAACAATAATGGCACCATAACCAGGTGTACAAGAAATGCGGATAAAGTAAAGCGCCCGGTTAATGTTGAAAAATGATATTTAATCAATGTCGACTTTCCCAGAGCACCTGCAAAATACGAACAGAGTTTTCCTGCTCTGCTGTTTTACGCCACATAACGCTAACAGAGCCAGGTATCGAATTAAGTGCTTTAACCAGTTTAGAATTATCTGAAAACCTGGCAGGCCTTGGCCGTCCAGTACGAAAAGTTTTAGAAATTAGCATGTGCTTATAATGTCGCTCTGACATATAAACCACCTTCTGTAGAAAAACGGCGTATAGCAGCTCATCACTGTCATTAATTAAAGGTACCAATGGCTGATTATTTACAGTGACAGGAACAACTAGAAACAGTTTGCGAAACAGTCTGGGCTGTAATTTGTCTATCTGACTATTAGCTGACGTGACCAGAACCAGTACCTGATGCCTGTTTTCATAGGCAGAAGCCGGCACGGGTATCAACTGAATGAGCAACAGTATCAATATATTAACAAAGCTACGTCGGTTCATGGAAACACCGCCGACCAGTTTAGTACTGTGCTCACAGATGTATTGCTCGTTTTTTCTCTGCGAGATATTTCAAACTTAAGTGCCTGTCTGTGGGTGATATCCCAGCGTATGCCAGCCACCTGGGCCTGAGGTGAAAAACTATTCATTAAAGCAAGATAGGGGTCACCGTTTTCACCATAGCTATCTTCTAGCCGGCCAAACAGAGTCCAGTCATCGTGCAAAAAGTAATCCAGCTGAATATAACCGCTGCTAAACGAGCCTTTGTTTTTAACCGCAGCCGATGTAACCGTGTTATCTACAAAAAATAACGAACTGTAAATTTTTAGATTTTGTTTTTCCCAGTAGGCAAACAGGCCGGCAATTGACAGATTAATGCTATCAACACTGGACACACTAGAGGCAATTTCCACCTGACTGGCAAAAGCACCCAGCTGGTTGTTGAGAATAGTATCCGGTCGATAAGCCATGCGTGCGGTAAAATTAAATTTGTGATTGCCTTTTCCAGGGTTAAATATTTGCATGGGGTGTAATACAGGCCCCGTATTTTCCTGGCGCAATTCAGGGCTTGTGCCTGCAGCAAATGAAAAATCCAGCGCCCCGTCATTGCTTAATTGCTGGCTTGTTTCCATTAACAGGCCGGTAATGTGACTGGGGAGCAAACCGCCACTGTGCTCAAGCTCGGCGATTTCCGGTCGGCTGACCGAGGTCTGTAAATAAGTGCCATGATGATACTGGGTATTCCAGTATCCCAGTGGGTTATGGAATCGACCCAGCCAGGCGGATGTTAATGGTG
>QIDK01000073.1 GCA_003228405.1 Gammaproteobacteria bacterium
CATAACGCCTAGTTCACCAGACCGAAAAGTTTCGTGCCTTTTGTGGCATTATAGCGAAGCGCCACAAAAGGTGCGTAACTTTTTGGGTCTGAGTGCAACGATTTGTTATGCATTTTTAATTAATTTCACTATTGTTTCTTTTTTAATTTGTACATAGCCTTTACTTCCCTGGATGCAAATAATATTTATGTCGTTTAGCTCACTAAACATTTGCAATGCTTTTATCCCTTTCATTTTTCCAATTGTACATTTAAATTCGGCAGAATTAATAGCTTTTTCTTTACTTGTATATAAAACACCTACACTTTCATTCTTGTTCTTAATGATAGGTATATTAACTGGGTTTTCTTTATCTACGGATAGAATAACTACAACATTTTCTGAGTTTGACTTTAAATGCTTTTCTTCTTCCATAATGTAGAAATACAACCAATTTTCAAAAGAGCTGGAAACAAGAAGGCCTATTTTTTCTTTTGCATTATTTCCAATGATATCGTTGATTAATATGTCTAAGTCTTTCATTTGTTTTTATGCATAACAGTTAAATAGGTAGAACACCCCTAATATCGATATAGGTAGAATTCTACATAGTTTTTTTATTTTTCTTGTTGTTGACAATGTTTATATTACACGTTTAGTCTTTGCTTGTGGAGTAAATAATCGGAGTTGTGTTATGGATGATTCAGTTTCTCGGTTTTGGGATGTTTATATTGAAAAATCAAATACTTATAAGGTAAAAGAGGTTGTTGTTCGTTGGTATGTTGTGCGTGTTGAGAACTATATTGCGGCGCATAAAGGCTTACGACTTCGTCGTCATTCTGCTGCTGAGGTCAGGGCTTATCTTGAGGATATTGGCCGCAGTGAAAGCTTGAAAGACTGGCAGTATATGCAGGTTGTTCTGGCCTTAAAGATTCTTTTTGTAGATGTTGTTAAATCAAACTGGGCCTCTGGTTTTCCCTGGGAGGACTGGATTGAATCAGCCAGGGCCTTGTCGGAGGATCATCCGACAGTTACGGAATCTAATGCTTCCACTGTTAAATTAGCGACTGATTCTCAAAACAAGAGCCTAACAACACAGGTTCAGGCTTTGTTTCCTACTGTATTTGAGCGTTTAATTACTGAAATCAGACTAAGATATTACTCTATTCGCACCGAACAGGCGTATGTTGCCTGGCTGGTTCGCTTTATTGTTTTTAATGATAATAAAAATCCACTGGATATGGGCACTGGTGATATTGTGGCCTATTTGGAATATTTAGCAGTAAAGCGCAATGTTTCTGCTAGCACACAGGCGCAGGCTTTAAATGCACTGGTGTTTTTATATCGCCATGTTTATGAGCGTGAAGATATCGACTTAGGTGATTTTGTTCGGGCTAAAAAGCCTAAAAAACTTCCTGTGGTAATGTCTAAAAAGGAAGTCAGGCTGTTACTCAGTCATATTCATAGTGATATGCATAAATTTATGGCGTCTCTTATGTATGGTAGTGGTATGCGTTTGATGGAGTGCGTTCGTCTCAGGGTTCAGGATATTGATATCGATTACAAACAAATTATAGTTCGCAATGCAAAGGGAAATAAAGATCGCGTTGTACCTTTACCAGCCCTGGCCCTTGAACAAATTATTGCACAAATCAACCGGGTTAAGGATATACATGTGGAAGACCTTAAAGCAGGTTTAGGAGAAGTTTATTTGCCTTATGCGCTTGCTCGTAAATACCCAAATGCGTCTAAGGAACTTAGATGGCAGTATTTATTTCCTTCGGTAAAAAATTCTGTTGATCCACGAAGTGGTGTGGTTATGCGTCATCATATTCACCATAATAATATTCAAAAATCGATTAAACGTGCTGCTGATGAAGCGGGTATAAGAAAACGAGTTAGTAGTCATGTGTTACGGCATTCTTTTGCAACGCATTTACTTGAATCGGGCTCTGATATAAGAACTGTGCAAGCACTGCTGGGGCATGCAGATGTATCAACCACAATGATTTATACACATGTATTGAATAAACCAGGGGTGCTGGTTAGTAGTCCGTTTGATAGTTTATTTGATTAAGTCGCTACTGATGTTTTGTATGACGTAAAGGGTGCCGAGTTGTAGTTACATGATATTGAGCCTGTTGGGGGTTTTTGTTTGGGTGTTTTGGATTATTTCACTGCCTGAAGTCACTGGATACCAGCTACAGGCATGCTGGTATGACGTAAAGGATGCGGGAGGTTCTGTTTATGAAGAAATTCAGTATGTGATAAAGCGGGGTTTTTTTATGGTTTACCTGATTTAGTTATTACGATAAATAAACAGGTTCTGTCGCCAGTTTTCACATGCGGCGGATTCCACAAGCTTTATATTTTCACCCAGCTCATTCTCGTACCAGCCGCGGTGATTCTGTAATGGCTCTACCGAATATCCCCACCAGCTACCATCTGAATCCTGCGCTACATAGTAAACCCAGGCGGGCACACTTATCCCGCTTAAATCAGGCTTCGATAAACTCATCTAGTTCATCATCCATGTGCATCATGGTTAATTCTGAAAATCCGCCTATCCACTTACCATCAATTGCTATCTGTGGCACGGTGCGTGCACCCTGTGTTAATTCTGACATTTCTCTCAGTGCACTGTGGTCACTATCCACTTTTGCCTCTTCATAGGGGATTTTCCATTTACTCAGCAGGGTTTTTGTTTTATCACACATCGGGCACCGGGCTGTGCTATAAATCTTTACGCGCGCCATTTATATCATCTCTAAATTGGGGATGCATATTATACCTAATATCCCCAGTCTTATAAGCTTTTACTTTGTATAGATATGGGGCAAAATGTCGCCACCTAACCTTCGAGATTGTTTATGTCACATAAAGTTACCATTCACCCCTCTGGCCATGAGTTTGATATAGAAGAGGATGAAACTATTCTCGATGCGGCCATGCGGCAGAATATTGAGCTACCCTATGGATGCCGTGGTGGCGCCTGTGGCAGCTGCGCCGGCCGCATCGTTAAAGGTGATGTTTATTATGATGATGAACCCATTGCTCTTGATGATGAGATGATATCCAGTAATCAGGCACTATTCTGCATAGCCAAAACCCACCAGGATATTGAGCTAGGCATTGATGAAATCGAAAGCTCTACTCAGTTTGAAGTGAAGCAGTTTGGCTGCCACGTAAGTTCGAAAAATAAGCTATGCCATGACGTTATCGCCCTTAAAATTACCCTGGATAATGACGAACGCCTGCAGTACCACGCTGGCCAGTACATTGAGTTTATACTTGAAGGTGAAAAACATCGTGCCTTTTCTATTGCCAATTCTCCCCATAATGATGATTTAATCGAACTCCATATACGTCATATAGAGGGTGGTTTATTTACAGACTTTCTGTTTGACTCCATGCCAGAAAATTCCGGCCTGCAACTACAGGGGCCTCTTGGCAGTTTTTATTTACGAGAAGACCGCAATCGCCCGATTATTATGATGGGCGGCGGCACTGGCTTTGGGCCATTAAAAGCAATGATTGAATACATCGAGCATACAGGCTTTAATCAGCGCATATTTATGTTTATGGGGGTGCGTGCCCTGCGTGATTTATATATGGATAATATGGCAAAGCAGTGGATGCAGAAAAACAGTAATTTTACATTTACAGCTGTGCTTTCTGAACCTGTGAATGATGACAACTGGCAGGGAGAAACCGGTTTTGTACATCAGGTTGTGGCTGATCAGTTTCCTGACATGTCAGGTTTTGATATTTATATAAGCGGCCCACCGCCAATGGTTAATGCGTCGGTTGATGTATTTATTCAACAGGGTGCCTCTAAAGATAATATGTTTTCAGATGCCTTTGAATATTCTACAGATGCCACTCAGTCAATTGCGGCTGAAAAATAATTAAGCTAAAAATAATACTGTGTGAATAAATTTACAGACTTTTCACCACAGTGGACACGAAGGGCAAAGAGATTTTTTTGCGCTACGCGCAAACAGGTAAACTATCTCTTTTCTCTGTGTCCTCTGTGTGGTAAATATCTTTTACTGAATCACTTTAAGCAAAGGTCTGGCCGCCTTATCGCTAGCAGGCTGGCCCAGTTGTCCAATAACTGACTGACTATCAACCGCCTTCATTAAACCCAGCCGGTACATTTTCTGGGCTTCGGTATGCTCATCCATTTTATTCTCAAGTAATTCTGCTAATCTTAAATAGGCTTCTGCCGTAGGCTGAATACCTATACTTGAATCAAAATAGCTTCTCGCCTTGCCCCACAACTGACAGTTAAAACACAGCTTGCCCAGAACCAGTAGCAAAGTGGCATTTCGAGACTGACCATGAAGCCAGGTTTCTGCTGTCTCTAACTGTTTTTTACAATCATCAGTTGTTAAATTTGAATATAGAATTGCCAGATCTTCCCGCCAGGTTTCACTTAAACAATTTCTGATTAATCCTTCTGCTTCTTTATCTTTCTTCTGTTTACACAGGTATGTGGTGTATAAAATTATTAGTTCTGAATTAGACTTCAGTCGTTTAGGCATTTTCTGCCAGATGCGATCTGTTTTCTCAGCATCAAGTTGCTTGATACTATTTTTTAACATACCGAAGTAGGTTTCTAATTCACTTTTTTCAAGCAGGCTTTCATCCAGTGCTTTCATTTTACGGACATCTTCAAGGATGGGGCACAGGTTATCCCAGTCTCCCAGTTGCTGATATGCTCTGGCCTGCAATTTTTTTACATAACCATGCCTGGGTGAAACACTGGATAAATGATTTAATGTTGCCAGCGCCTGCTCTAACTGTCTGTGACTTAACTGTAATTCTGCCTGGGTTAAACCTATAGCGATATCTGCAGACGGCGTTGACTCATGAGCCAGCCTTAGATATTCATCCCTACGATCATAGGCAGCCAACTGTTGTGCTGATCTGGCTGCCATTAAATAGTTGAGTAGTGAGGTATCACTCGAGTCTGCATGCTTAATTAATATCTTTTCAGCCTGCTCAAAGCGGCCTTCTGACATTTCTATTAAGCCTTTTATCAACGCATTTTTTGAGCGCAGTGACTGGCGTTCTGAGTGTCTATGGCTCATATAGCTGGGAAAATATACTAGCCGCGATGTTATGCGTATTAGATAATAAAAAATATAAAATGCTGCCGCCACAATACCCAGCATAAATATAAATGAAGTTTCTACGGTGTACTCTGCAAAACTAAATACGACATAGCCTGCGCCATTATAAAATGTAGCAACCCCAATAACCACTGAAAGCACAGCAGCTAATAAAATGGCAAGAATGAAACGTTTCATTTTTTAGACTCCAGCTCAACCATATTACTTTCTGGTTGAGTTTTGCTTTCAATTTTCTGTTGCAACAATAACCAGGCTTTAGTCAGCTCGGGTAAATCTGGGCTGAGTTGTAATGCAGAATATTCAAGCAGTGTTTTCTGTAACTGCTGTATGCGATTATCATTTTCGGCATAGTGTAACTTTATAGTCTCAGCCGCCTGATTTATTTCATGTAAAAACTGTGTTTGATCAAAGCGCAGGGCGGCCAGGCGTGCGCCCAGTAAATAGGTGCGTAATAATTGTTCTATCTGCTTTTGCTGTTCTGCATTACTTGCCGCTTTTATACTACGCTGATGAATTTTAATGTCGCCAATCTGTTTTACGGTTTCTAAAACCGAGTCTACAAATGTTTTTTCTTCTGCGCTTGAATCTTCAACAATATCATTGCCTGTGAGCTGACTTTTTATTTCATTTTCTGCTGTTTTAAATGGTAAATCCGGCAGGTATGCAATAATCTCATCCAGTGCCAGTGAAATGCCACTGACATCTGCCTGATGAATAGCATTTAATCTGCCAATATCTTTTGCCAGCTGTTTACGCACTTCAAATAAATTTAAATCACCAAGCTGTTGTATGCGCTCATCTGCACCTTTTAATGCGGCGATAGCACCGGCTATATCTCTGGCAACCGCAATACGTTGATGTGCTATGCGTAATAAATAATCTATTTCTGCCAGTGCCCAGCCACGCTGGCTGCGATTAACAATTTTAATTGCCTGCTGAGAAATAGTTTCTGTCTGTATTATCTGCTGATTTAACTGTTGCAACTGTAGTGTATGCTCTTCACTCAGATTTACGGCATCTTCAACATCACTGCCTGTTTGTGCCAACTGTTGTTTGAGTGATAACAGGGATTGTTGCTGTTGTTTGAGCGTTCTTGCCTGCTGCAGATGTTGCGTCCAGAAGTAGTAGGATGCAGCACCACCCGCAGCTACTATTATTATCAATAAAAATAGTATTAGCCCGAAACCAGGTGGTTTTTTCTGGCCTGCTTTTTTCTGGTCTACTTTTTTCTGGCCTGCTTTTTTATCGGCTACTTTTTTACTGGCGTCTTTTTTAGGCATTTCTTTTTTATGGATATCATTTTCGCTGGTATCATTGTTGTGGGCATTATTTTGCTGCTCTCCATTTTCATGGCCTGCAGATTTTTCATCCTTAACTGATGTTGTTATTTCTTGTTTTGGCATAGTGTTTTACTTTAAATATTATCCATTATTCAGGGCTTCAAGCATATGCTGATTAGATGCTGAGCTGGCAACCTTAACCGATTGAAACCCCAGTAACTGGGCTAGCTGATAATTGCGTTGTGATGCCACTATCAGCTGTGTGTTTAACATAGCATGTCTACCGGGAGCTTCAAGCATATCATACAGGTTTTGCAGTGATTCATTGCTGGTAACGGTAATGACATTTATGTCTGTTTCATGCCAGTGCTGGCTTAGTTGTTGACGTGTTACATTATAGTCGTGCCGGGGCTTTATGCGCCGGTATACTTCTGCGTATTTTACCCTGGCACCTCTGTGCTGTAATGTATCGGCCAGTTGTTCCAGCCCACCCTCGCCTCTGACAATAAGGCAGCTTTTTGCGCTTATCTGGCTCTGTTGCAACTCGGGTAGTTTCAGTAATGCCTCACTGTTAAAGCCCTCGGCCGGGCTCAGACTTACCTTAAAACCTGCGCCCTGCGCCGCCGACCGGGTGGCTTTGCCGATTGTGGCTATTGCTGCGGTAATGGTTTCAGGCTTAATACTCTGTAAAGCGGTGAGTCTTTTAAAATGCTCTACCGCATTGACGCTAATAAAAATAAGCAGGTCAACGTCGTTTAATGATGAAAATATGCCTGCCAGCTTTTCATTTATGTCCAGTGGCTGTATTTCCAGGCAGGGAAAGGCAATGGCGCAGCTACCCTGTTGCTCTAAAAGCTGAATAAATTCAGCTGACTGGTGTTGTGGGCGCGTGACCAGCACCACTTTTGCTGGCTGATTTGTGTCTGACGGAGCTGATGGTGTCTGGCTCAATCAATCATTCCCATTTCTCGTAGAATCACATCAGCGCCATTATTTAGTAGTTGCTCGGCCAGCCGGGTACCAATAGCTTCTGCCTGTTCTGCTGGCCCGCGCATCACTCCACGTACGACTTCGCTGCCATCGGGTCGGCCAACCAGACCGCGCAAAAATATTTCATTGTTTTCAAGCAGGGCGAAACCGGCAATAGGCACCTGACAGCCCCCATTCAGTCGATTATTCATGGCACGCTCGGCACTAAGGCGAATATGGGTATCAACATGGTTTAGGGGTGCAATTAATGATTCAATGGTTATATCTTCGACTCGACATTCTATGCCCACGGCTCCCTGGCCTACGGATGGCAGGCTTTGCTCGGGGCTGATGCGGGATTTAATGCGCTGCTCAAACTCAAGCCTTAGCAGGCCGGCGGTGGCCAGAATAATTGCATCATAATCGCCATTATCCAGCTTTTGCAGGCGGCTATTTACATTGCCGCGTAAATTGAGCATTTCAATATTGGGCTTTGCTTCTTTTATCTGCAATTGCCGACGTAAACTGGATGAACCTATGCGCGCATTATCAGGTAGGTCTTCCAGGCTATTATAATGATTCGACACAAAAGCATCGGTGGGGTCTTCTCGCTCCATTATCACCGGCAGATGCAAACCCTCTGGAAACTGCATGGGAACATCTTTCATTGAATGCACCGCTATATCAGCCTCGCCATCGAGCATGGCCTGCTCCAGCTCTTTTACAAACAGGCCTTTACCACCGACTTTGGCCAGGGGTGCATCCAGAATTTTGTCTCCCTGGGAGACGATTTTGACCAGTTCAATATTTAAATCTGCATGCCGTAGCTGTAGCTGACGGGCAACTTCTTCAGCCTGCCACAGGGCGAGGGGGCTTTTACGGGTGGCGATGCGAATGGTTTGCGACATGAAATTATCCGGACACTAAAACAGCGTATTTTAGCGCAGATTAATGCTGATGCGTAGGGCCAGTCTGGGCGGAATGGCTTTTACTTATGCCAGGAATAGTCACAATCACTATTTTTTCGTAGGTTGGGCTGAGGCACGAAGCCCAACAATCAATCGGTTACGAGAATACAGTTGTTGGGCTTCGTGCCCCAGCTCAACCTACAGCCCACCTACAGCTCGGGATAAAAGCCGCTAGCTCAAAACTACAGTGACGCTTTAAATAAATTTCATTATTTATAGGTCGACAGATTTTTTATTTTTTTACGCACATGGGGCAGGTGGCGTCGTGAGATTTCCAGACGCTCATCTATGCCTTCTATGCTAATCACACAGTGCCCTTCTGAATTTTTGCCCAGTCCACTCATAAACTGGTCTGCAATCAATGCATTGCGGTGAATACGGGTAAATATATGTTCAAATTCTTTTTCTAATGATTTCAGTGATTCTTCTATCAGGCATTCGTGGTCTTCTGTACGCAGGGTGACATATTTATGATCTGCCAGAAAATATCGAATCGTCTCAATCGGCACCAGCTCCAGTGTGCCTCTGGTTTTCACGCAAATATGGGTGCGCACTTTTGGCTGCTCATCAATCAGTTTAAGCTGCTCAAGTTGTGGCCGGGTTAACCTTACCGCCGCCGCAAGTGCCTCGCTTAAACGATCCTGCCGGATGGGTTTGAGCAGGTAGTCTACCGCATGGGTTTCAAATGCTTTTAAAGCATGCTCGCTAAATGCAGTGGTAAAAACAATGGCCGGCGGCTTACTCAGTCGATTCATATGATGCGCGGTTTCTATGCCATCCATTCCCGGCATACGAATATCCAGTAACACCACATCGGGTTTTAACTCCTGTGCCAGGCGCAGCGCATCTTTGCCATTAGAAGCATTGGCACAGGCTTCATATCCATTCAAATCCTGCACCAGACCAATCAGGCGTTGCCTGGCCAGTGGCTCATCATCGACAATCAGTATATTCATGTTTTTAATGGTATTCCTATAGAAACCGTATACAGATCAGGCTCTGCATTAATAATAAATTCGGCTTCGTCTCCATACATTAGCGCCAGACGGGTCTTGATATTTGTCTGTGCCATTTGATTTCCTTTTTGCCGAGTCATCGCACTCTGCCTGCTTAGCGGATTGCTTACACTTAAGCATAGTCGATTGTTTTCGAGTTGCGCTGAAATTTTTATATTGCCACCTTCGGCCATGGGTTCAATGCCATGATAAATGGCATTTTCTACCAGCGGCTGCAGACACAGGGTGGGCACCTCTATGTCCATTGTCTTATCATCAGCATCCAGCTGCCAATTTACCGAGAGTCGTTTATCCAGGCGTAGATGTTCTATATCTATATAACTTGCGGTTAAATCCAGCTCATCTCGCAGGGTATGGCTGGTTTCTTCCTGCAGGCTGGCTCGAAATAAATACGATAAATCTTCAACCGCCTTTTCTGCCTTTTTTGCATCAATACGCACAAGGCTGGCAATTGTGTTCATGCTGTTAAATAAAAAATGCGGGCGAATTCTGGCCTTTAAGGCCTGTAACTGAGCATCGCTCTGGGCCTGTAAATTTGAACGCCATTGATATTGCACATAGAAATAGCGTAAAACCACGCCATAGATAATGCCGCTAATCATCAGGTTGCGTAATATAAAGTAAATACCCACTTGCTGGTTTTCTGTATGAAACATGCCTATTAAATCACCAAAATAGACAATCAGGCTGCTGAATATCAGCGTGACCAGTAGCATTAGCGCAAGGCTAAGTGCTGCGCATATATTAGCTGTCTGCTTATTCAGTGCGTTTTTTAATACACACAGTAAACTGGCATTAACCAGGCCCAGCCACTGAGAAAAAAATGAAATTAATGCCAGGCGCTCCCAGAAATTTGTCTGCTCTGAGGGGGCGAGCGCCAGCAACAGGGAAAGCAGCTCCACCAGTAATACCAGCATGAAAACCGCTGAGACATCGCAAAAATTGGGTATAAAGCCCCGTTTAGAATTCAGTTCCATATCCATGTAGTCATTTTAGACGATTCTGTGGATGTTTTTATCCATAAATTTTAATACCCTGGTTCCCGTCTTCTCACAAAATGCCTGAACAGGGTCAATTTCTGCCGGCGGGTCGGGTTGGGTGAAAGCCTGCATCTTAGCATTCAATTGGTTACAGCTGGGGTGGTTTGCTATACTGAGCGCTTATTCCAAAACCAGTTTCAGGACACTCATGAGCAAATCATCCAGACCGAGCAAATTATGGGGCGGCCGCTTTTCAGAACCTACCGATGCCTTTGTTGAGGCTTTTACCGCCTCTGTTGAATTTGATCGGCGCATGTACCGACAGGATATAGAAGGCTCACGTGCCCATGCACGCATGCTCACTAAAATTGGCGTGCTCACAGACAATGATTTACAGGCACTCTTAAAAGGCCTGGACCAGATTGAAGATGAAATAAGCAATGGCAAATTTAACTGGTCTATCGCCCGTGAAGATGTGCATATGAATATCGAGGCTCGTCTTACGGAACTGGTGGGTGATGCTGGCAAACGTCTGCACACGGGTCGATCACGTAACGATCAGGTAGCAACGGATATTCGTCTTTATCTGCGTGAGCAAATTGGCTTTATAGTGGCTGAAATTCGTCGCCTGCAAACCGGCCTGCTGGATCTGGCAGAGCGCGAAGCCAGCACTATTATGCCCGGCTTCACCCATTTGCAGGTAGCCCAACCGGTTACCTTTGGGCATCACCTGCTGGCCTGGTTTGAAAATATGCAGCGAGATGCCTCACGCCTGGATGACTGTGCCCGCCGCTTAAATATCTCTCCTCTTGGGGCCGCAGCACTGGCAGGCACAACTTATCCCATTGACCGCCAGTTCACTGCAGATCAACTCAAGTTCGACGATGTTTGCCGCAATTCACTCGATGCAGTCAGTGACCGTGACTTTGCCATTGAGTTCTGTGCAGATGCGGCAATTCTTATGACCCACCTGTCGCGTTTTTCTGAAGAGCTGGTGCTATGGTCTTCTGCCCAGTTCAATTTTATTAATTTACCGGATCGCTTCTGCACCGGTTCATCGATTATGCCGCAAAAGAAAAACCCGGATGTACCTGAACTGGTACGCGGCAAAACCGGTCGGGTTAATGGCCACCTGATTTCGCTGCTCACCCTAATGAAATCACAACCGCTGGCATACAATAAAGATAACCAGGAAGACAAAGAACCTGTTTTTGACACAATCGACACACTTTTAGGCTCATTACGTGCATTTGCCGACATGATACCCGCAATTGAAGCTAAAAAAGACAATATGTATAAAGCCGCTAAACAGGGGTTTTCTACTGCTACTGACCTGGCAGATTATCTGGTAGTGAAAGGCCTGCCCTTCCGCGATGCTCATGAAGTAGTCGGTAAGGCCGTTGCCTTAGGCGTTGATACGGGCAAAGATTTAAGTGAAATGTCACTGCAGGAACTTCAGCAGTTCTCGGATATTATTCAGCAGGACGTATTTGAAGTACTAACCCTGGAAGGCTCGGTGGCTGCCCGCAATCATATTGGTGGCACCGCGCCTGAGCAGGTATTGAAAGCGGTTAAGGATGGCCGAGAAAGAATTAATAAATCATTTCTGCCTGGTGATCCTGGGTAAAAGCAGTTCACCGCAGAGGTACGCAGAGAGGTTCTTCTGCGCTTTAATGAGTGAAAAATGATGCTAACACCACACTAACCTGTTGATATTTCAGTGTTAATTTTCGAGTAAAAGGAATTTATAATATTTAATATTTGTCCTGCAAATAAA
>QIDK01000022.1 GCA_003228405.1 Gammaproteobacteria bacterium
GCTGCAAAGCTGGAAATAAAAAAGGCTATCTGCACAGCACCGCCATATTGGCTGTCTTCGAGTTTTTGCTGGTGGGTATGCCACCAGCGTTCAAGGGGGTCTCTGAAAAGTCGCTCTGATAGAGCATCTGGACTAATTGATCGGAATGTTTGAGTTACAACGTCAGCAAGGCGTGGCAATGTCTTATCCTGTTTTAATCATTTTGTTAGCATTAACCTTAGTCTATAAAAAACAAAAGGTAAAGAAAAATTGAATAAAAATATACATTTAGGGCATTTAGTTAATAAATCACACTAAATACCGCATCTAAGCAAATTTCGCACATTGCGGTGCTGAAGCCCCGGCAGGTGCATTTTCCGGCAACACCCAGTAAAAGCGTCAAACAGCGGTCGCGGTTTTCCATGCCATAAAAAACAGCCGTTATTTCCAGTAATATCTCCATTCTACCGGGGTTAATACAGCTTCACTGCGCCAGCCTGTCAGGCCTCACAGTTTAGGCAGACTGCTATCCCATGGCCTATTTTATTGCCTTACCAGCGTAACATAAATCTACAGCACAATTATCACCTGCTGGATTTTATCTACCGACTTATGACAGTGTGCATTTATCGTCTGCAGTACAGCTTGATCTACATCATATTCTCAGCTCGACGAATATATTTAGCCGTGTAAATATACTAAAAAATTATTTTGATCATAAATGAATTAAACTAATGACCAACGAACAACGAACAACGGGCAATAATGCAAGTACCCCTTAGCTACATAGAAGAAAGCGTACATATCGCACTTACAGAAGACATAGGCACGGGTGATGTCACCGCCAGACTGATCCCCGAAGAGGATTTTAGTTTAGCCTCGATCATTAGCCGGGAAGCCGCTACTATTTGCGGTATAGACTGGTTTGAAGAAGTATTTAACCAGCTTGACCCGCAGGTATTTATCGAATGGGATGTGGATGATGGCGACACAGTAGAAGCAGGGCAGCAGCTGTGTTCATTAAGTGGCTCAACCCGGGCACTGCTAACCGGTGAACGCACAGCACTTAATTTTTTACAAACCCTGTCTGGCACCGCCAGCAAAGCGGCTGAATATGCAATGGCCATTGCCGGCACCGGGGTAAAAATACTGGATACCCGCAAAACCATTCCCGGCTTACGCCTCGCCCAGAAATATGCGACCCATTGTGGTGGCTGCCATAATCATCGCATAGGTTTATATGATGCAATTTTAATTAAGGAAAACCATATTCTTGCGGCAGGAGGTATTTCCGCAGCCATTGAAGCAGCGCGCTTTAATAGCCCGGAGTTAATGATTGAGGTAGAAGTTGAAAACCTGGATGAATTACAGCAGGCACTGGACACGGGAGTCGATCGAATTATGCTGGATAATTTTGATGTGGATTTACTGCGCAGGGCGGTTGAAATTAATAATAAACAAACTGAGCTGGAAGCTTCAGGAAACATCACCCTGGAGACCATCCGTGCGATTGCGGAAACCGGAGTAAATTATATTTCAAGCGGCGCAATAACCAAAGATATAAAAGCGCTGGATTTATCCATGCGCTTTTCATAAATTCAGTGTTATCTTAATTGAAAATACTTCTCCCCCTCATATTAAGCTGGAAACTGTTTCGCATTAGCCTGCATCTATTTTCAGGCATATGCCTCACCCTGTTATTTGTACAAAATGGCCTGCACAGTTCCCCCACAGCCTGCCGGTTGTTTAGCTGGTGGAATAATCACCTGTGTAAAATTTTTAAGGCACATATCTGCGTGCATGGAAAGATGAGCACGGATACCACTTTATATGTAATGAACCACATTTCCTGGTTTGATATTCCGGTGATAGCATCGCAACAGTCATTACCATTACATTTTTTATCTAAAGCAGAAGTTCGTCACTGGCCGTTAATTGGCTGGCTATCACATAAAGCCGGCACCTTATTTATACAACGGGGTTCTAACGGTGCCGCCCAGAAATCACTGGCTGAAATTACACAATGCCTGCTAAAGGGTGACAGTGTGATGGTTTTTCCCGAAGGCACGACGACCGATGGCTCGGGTTTAAGAAATTTCCATGGCCAGCTATTACAGGCAGCGATAGATGCGCAAGTCAAAGTTCAACCCATTGCTTTGCGCTACCCATATAAAGAAGGTATTAACCCCCATGTAGCCTATATTGATGATATGACATTTCTAGATTCAGTGATGGGGTTAACAAAATCCAGCCCCCTGAATATTGAATTACATTTTCTTCAGCCCATTGACTCTCACCTGCAGAAGGCCAATGACATATCACATAAGCAACTGGCGCAAATGAGCAGACAGGCAATTGCTAATAAACTGGAAATATCCTAGCAGGCACACATTTTTTTAATTCAAAGCTGTTCAATAGCTTTAACAAAATAATTTTTACATTTATTCTGTTCTATTTCAGCAGGGTTTTCAGATAAAGCATAAGTTTTAGACAGGATAGATATTATTCTTCACTTTGTACCGCCCAGCTGATTAATTTACTAATGAATCAGATGAAAAGAATACCTGTCATATATCACAGAAGGTTAACAAAAATGGTTTCTTCTGTAGGAGCTATTTTACTATGACTTATAATCAGTATCCTTTATTTCTGACTCAGTAATAAGTTTATAAATCGGGCCAGAAAAATCTGGCCCGATTTACCTGCTTTCAATATTTAGATGGATCAAATATCAACTACAGATACTCTCAGCTCGGTGGTCTTCCAGATATGTTTTAAATTTAGAACCCAGTCACTCTCTAAACCCGCAGATTTTAGCGGATTAAAAGCCCGGCTATCTGTGACCAGGTGAAAACCATAGGCGCCTGGCAACATATTAGCGGCTAAATAATATACAGCAGTTTTAGCCTCGTAGTTGTCTGCGCCATTACGGTGCCACCAGGCCACAGTATCGACGGCTGATTTGAGTGATAAAATTCCATTTACACCACAGCCATTACCCGTAAGTTGCATAGAGCGTAGATGATCAGATGATGCCTCATAGCTAACTTCTATATCAATCGCACGACCTTTGGTGCGTTGTATTACCGGGCAGTTTAAACCGACCGTTTTCCAGTTATCTTCACCAACATAATTCCAGCGCAGCAAGGTAAATATACCCTGAGGTTTACGGTTATCAATATGCGCTTTAATGGAAGCTGTAGTATGAACAACCGCTTTAGCTGAATTAGCCAGCTCCATTACGACTTCATATAAACCATTAGCATATCGATAAGTTGGCCAGTTTAATAATAACTTTTCTGGTGACCAGCCGATATCTGGATCTAAAATTTCATACCAGCCATCAGCATCAGGTACAACGTGATGCGCAGGTAAACCACTCTTAAACACGTGCCAGCTATGTCCCAGAAAGGTTGATTGGGCCAGGGGTGTGACTGAGTTTTCTGGTGTATGAATGTATTTCAGACGATAATATTGTGCGTCGTCGTGTTGATTGCATCCAAATAAGGGAAAGTAACCGGCAAAGGGTGAAAAAGCGGTCGCTTCGGTTTCAGGCAGAGCCTCATAAAAACCCCCACTGGGATGCGGGCGGTTTACACGTTTTGCATATCCGTTAGCATCAATATAAGGCGGGATAGGACTTGCCGGATTATGTAATGGCATATATCCAGCAAATGATATTTCAGGGCTGCCACAAGGGAAATGAAATTCCTGATCACAGTCAATACTGGTTAACGCAATTTGTGAAGCTTCTAATGTTACATCCGAAATATGCGTATTATCCCAGCGAACATCAAAGAAGCTTTCAGAATAAATAGTTTCTTCCGTGCCATCACCATCTATATCCTGAGTCACTCTAAAAGTGATATCAGGAACATCGTTAATTTGTTGCCATACAGGCATAGACACATCAAAGCAGCGCTTAAACGGGCCAATGAAATAACGTGGGTTAAAGTTAGCTAATGACTTATCAGAAATAGCCATATGCGCAGATAACTCTTTCATTTTATTTGCTGCACTTAACTCACGAAATTCACGAGGAAAGGGTGGTGGTACCTGCTTATTAAAGGCAGTAGATTCATAAAGTTGATCTATTTCACTAGAAGAACCACCTAATTCTGCCGAACTTTGCAAAACGCTTAATTTCTCAATATTTTTACTGCTAATAAACTGTTTTAAATAATCTAGTGTCAGGCCGCCGTTACGTAAAATAGGACCTGGATCAGGCTGTGGCAAGGGTATGCGAACTTTTTCCGGCTCTGGAATTAAATCATCCAGAATATCACGCAAATTTGGACGTTTAAAAATTGTTGGGAAGCAAAAGCGCTGTTTACGCCAGCGTAAGATCCAGTCTATTTCGAAACGAGGTATATAAACACAAAAATTGCCACATTCATCAGTCGTCACCGTGCTTATAACTTCACGATTGCAGTCTAATGGAAATAACCAGCTCCAGCTTGATTTACCTGGGAAAAAGCCCATTAAATTGCAATCTGTATCTTCTACATACACGGTTGCAAAGGGTACGGGTAAAAGCTCATCAGTCTCTGGGTCCCTTTTAACTACTTTTCCACACACTTTTCGAAAAAATAATAATTCTAAATCTATTTTCCACTCAAATTCATTTTTAATTTCAGCGACTGACTTATTAATTAATAGCTTGCTATCGATATTACTGATGTTTGCCAGGCGTTTTGCCTGTAACTTGTTTAACGGAATTTGATCCGGGTTCTGGTCCTGGTTCCGGCTCTCATTTTTAGATGGTTTTTTCATTTAAATAGTCCTTTTTTTGTTAAAATGTATATGCCTCAATAGTATCCATGCATTGGATACCGCATAACCTGGCGTCCTGGCCAAGGTGAAAGCTTTGAACTTCCAGGTAGTTTCATCTTATAAAAAGTTCTACTCAAAAAGCACAGAGAAATATTTAAAGTAATGTAGGACAAGTTTACTTTAAACTGTAGGTTTAATAGTCGATACCTGTTAGGAATAAATACTAATTATTAAATTCATTTCTGAAGCGCTTAATATTAACTGGCTTAAGTGGCAGATTGTTACAGAAGGAATTAACCACGTTTGAAATGAAGTTAAATATGGAAACAAAAAATACCACTTCGTTGCTGCGAAGTTTAAACAAAACTGAAGCATCAGTGCCGAACAGCACTTATTTAAACAGGAATTGCAAAATAGCTGATTTTACGTAGGTTGGCGGTGAGTTTACGAACCCCAACAATAGCGGTGAAATCTGTCAGAACTGTTGGGCTTCGTACCTCAGCGCCAACCTACGTGCTTAAAAAACTTTGTTATACCTGGGTTGGCATTTATAGGCCTTAATCTAATACCACTTATTTTCACCCCATTGATGTAGATCAAACACAACACAGGCCACCGCCTATGAAATTGATATAGACTGGGGCAATACTGCCTATGACATAGTCTACTTTAATAGTAGCATGCTCTATCTATCACAATTTGGGGCGTTTACTGTAAATTCTCGACCGGATACACTGGATCTTACCAATAGTTATAGCTGCCTGTAAACACTGGCCAGTAGCACGCTAAATTAATTAACGTGCTACTGAGCGGGTCATTTAACTAGTAGCAGAAATCACCGTCCAGCGTATTGGCACACGGCAGTCTGACGCCCCGAAAGCCGCCTGCAAACCACTGCTTATATTTTCTACTACATCATCAATACTGGTATCTGCCCGCTGTTCAATTTCCAGCATCAATGGTGAGCCGGTCACCATGCCCATGGCAGCATGATGTGGGTCGGCATATACACATTCACCATTCAGCGTTATAAATTCTATATCTGTAAAGCCGGCCTGCTGCATATCATTTCGAATCTGTGACTGATCATAATAACTGAAGGGCGCGTGTAAAAATGCAGGCACATTATCTTCAAAAATATCTGCCAGTATTTTATTTACGGTATGGGGTAGCGGGTTATATTGCAGTGAATCCCATACGCTAAAAAGCAAACGCCCCTTCTCTGCTAATACACGACGGGCTTCACGAAATACCTGCACCTTATCCGGACAGAACATAATGCCGAACTGGCAGGCGATCACATCAAACTGATTGTTCTCAAAGGGTAACAGCATTGCATCAGCAACACTAAAAACAACGTTTTCATCTGCACTAAATTTCTGTTCTGCATGTGCAAGCATATCTGCATTCAGATCGCTAACCGTCATATGAGCATTTTCGTGCAACTGATTGCGAATATAGCGGCTGGCGATTCCGGTACCTGCGGCAATTTCCAGTACCTGCTTTGCAGAACTATCAACCATACGGCCTGCAAGATCTTCAGCACATAAATGAAAAAACATGGGGCCAAGATAACGATCATAATTCTGTGGAATGCTTCCGGTAAAAGCACTATAGATATCTTTCATTTAAATTCCTTAAAATTACATTTATGATAACTTCAGTTTAATGCTCAGAAACCATACTTAAACGTGAAATAAAAAATAATAGCACCGATGCTAAAACGATAGATGGCCCTGCAGGGGTATCCCATTGCATGGATGCAAATACACCACCTAATACCGATACCAGGCCAAACACTATCGCCCCTGCTGCCATCATTTCAGGAGAGCCGGCAAACCGTCTGGCACTGGCAGCAGGCACAATTAATAAGGCGGTAATTAAAATAACACCGACTATTTTCATTGCCACCGCAACGACCACAGCCATTAATAACATAAAGATAAGGCGTATTCGATCCACCGCTATGCCTTCACTGCGCGCCAGTTCTTCATGCACCGCAATCGCCAGTATCGACTGCCATAACCAGCTAATAACGGCCAGCACCAGCAAACACACCAGACTTAACCAGCCCAGATATACCCAGCTAACCGATAGAATATCACCAAATAAATAGGCCATTAAATCAATACGCTGACCCTGCGACTGCATAATAGCCAATATCACCAGACCCGCCGCCAGCGCACCGTGAGATAAAATACCCAGAATAGCATCACTGGACAGGTCTTTTTTAAGTTGCAGCCGAATTAATAAATAACTGAGCACAATACCAATCAGCACCACTCCCAGTAATGGATTAATATCCAGCATTAAAGCCAGAGCCGTGCCCAACAAAGCGGCATGAGCCAGTGCATCACCAAAGTAGGACATGCGCCGCCATACCACCACACAACCCAGTGGGCCAGATACCAGCACCACCAGTAAGCCGGCTATTATGGCGCGAATAATAAAATCATCAATGATCATGATGTTCACAATCCATGCCATGATTTTCTACCACATCCCCACTTAAATCATGGGAATGATTATGCTTATGGGTATACACCGCCATACCCTCCAGAGAGCTACCAAATAATTTAAGATATTCCGGATGCTGGCTAACCGCCTCCGGGTGACCGCTGCAGCAAATATGTGTATTCAGACACAGCACCTGGTCGGTGGCCTCCATTACCAGATGCAGGTCATGAGATACCATTAAGACACCACAGCCATACTCCTCCCGGATAGTAGAAATCAACTGATATAGTTGTTGCTGGCCATTAATATCCACTCCCTGAGCCGGTTCATCCAGTACCAGTAAATCTGGTTTACGTAATAAGGCCCGAGTTAATAAGATGCGCTGAAACTCACCACCTGAAACCGACTGCACCGCCTGATCCAGCAATGAGGCCACGCCCAGGGTACTCGCCATATGTGCTATTTTATCAGCACCTGCCTTTAAACCCATTCGTAAAAAGCGCTTCACGCTCATGGGCAAAACAGCATCGATATGCAGTTTTTGTGGCACATAGCCAATCACCAGACCCGGTTTCCTCTGCAGGCGCCCCTGATCAGCTTTAATTAAACCTAGCAACACCCTGACCAGTGAGGTTTTACCCGAACCATTCGGCCCGATCAGGGTCAGTATCTCTGCCGGCTTTATATTAATGCTAATATTTTGCAGGATTTGGCGCTGATTTATTTGCAGACCAATGTTCTCTGCTTTTAATAAAAATGAACTCATTGATACCTTTGATTGACCAATTTTTTTTGACCTGTAAGATTCACACCAGAAAGCAACTTACAATAGCATAATTTGATGTTTACCCGTTATATAACCTGGCCACCGTACAAGCTTACTATTTTAAGCCTGTTGTTATTTTTTATAGCATCGAATAGCTATGCCAGACCCGCAAACGTTCTGGTGAGCATTAAGCCCCTTCACTCCCTCATCAGCCATATTACCGAAGGTATTAACGCAACAGAATTACTGTTAAAAAAACAACAGTCAGCCCATCATTTTCAGCTACGCCCATCGCAGAAGCGTTTAATAAATCAGGCAGATATTTTCTTTTATAGCAGCGATGCTATTGAAAGCTTTGTCCCCGCCCTAAAAAATACAACCGAAAATTTACAGTTTATTCCGCTGACAGACATTGCAGATATTGTTTATCTAACGACTCGCAGTTTCGATTCAAATAAACATCATACCGATGATATAGATGGGCATATCTGGTTATCTATTAAAAATGCACAGCAGATAAGCCGTTATGTGACTGAGATATTAAGCAAAAAATACCCCGGGTATGCTTCCCGCTATCAACAGAATTTAGATGCTTTATTAATAAAACTGGAAACACTTAAACAGGAAAACGCCAGCTTATTAAGTAAAACAAAAGATGTGCCCTACCTGGTTTACCATGATGCCTATCAGTATTTTGAACTCGAAAACAAATTAAGCGCTGCCTATTTTATTACCACTAGCCCGCAACATTCACCGGGCATAAAACGGGTTAAAGAACTTAAGCAGCTAATTGAGGATAAGCATATCCAGTGTATTTTTTATGAACCACCCAATATACCTGCATTAGTTAAAACACTGGCTGAAAATAAATCAGTTACGTTATCAGCTCTTGACCCTGTCGGCTCACAAATTCCTTCTGGCAAGCAACACTATTTTACGCTAATGCAGCAAACAGCAATTACACTCAATAACTGCCTTAGCCAGAAAAAATAAATTGTGACAAAAAAAAACCTGCTTTAATAGCAGGTTTCAGGAGTAAAAATAACGGGACAACTCCGTGTCCCTATGCATCAGCGTGGGTTGCATTTAAAACTTATTACAAGTTAAGGTTAAACTTCGTGTTTAACCTGTAATAAAAAGAGCGATGCTATTCCGTGCATCTAAGCATCAGCGTGGTTGCTATATAAAATCTTAAAATCAAATCCAGTTGTAGCTCTGGTAACTTTTTAAAGTAATAAACCGTTTAGGTATCACCTTTATACCGGTATATATAGCAGAGGTCGTGCCAATAATAAAATAGTATTATTTTTCAAAGACTTAGACATTTGCATGATTTCCTGACAGCTTAATAAATTGCATCCTGCAATACTTTTGCACATTGCAGACTGCATCTTGCAACATCTCTACTAGCCGGTTTCATCAGTTAACTAACATTAGATATAGCATAAAAAAACCAGAAAACATGAAGAAAAAGCAGAAATACAGATATTTTAGCTGCTAAACACGCAAAATAACTGATTAAGCTTTGCTTTATATAATTAAATACCAGGTAGCCTGTTCCTGACTATTCCCATGAAATAAGGTTAATAATGCGAAACACGGTTAAAAATAACTAAAATAAAGAATTTTTTCCGCGTATGAACGCAAATACGTGAAAATAAATATAAAAGCTTGTTCACATCCTGTGCTTACCTGAGAAGGTGGTTTTCTTACATTCTGGGGGTAAATAAAAAATAAAACGAAAAATAAAACGGACATCCATGCTAAGAGTTCTATAAAAACAGATACTTAGACGATATCTAAGCCTTTTGTTAGTATGGGTGTCCGTTTAATTTTTCTTGAATTGATAAGCTATTTAAGTGCTTTATTGCACAAAATTGTGATCTTTTTTTACCTCGAAAATTAAACTGACCAGTGACTCGTAATCGCTAAGATGGTTCCTGATTGAACCTTCTGGCCTTACAAGCCATTGACCTATATATGAAATTTTTCCTTTTCCAAAATAACCTATGACTCGGTATGCTCCACCACCCCAGGATTGAACATTAAAACGCTCTTTCATGTTGTTACTAGTGATACCAGAACCATACATGGATGACACATTAAGTTGTATTTGTTTTCCATTTTTTGAATATACCAGGCTGTCAACTTTCTGTTCAGGTGTTTTTCCATTACCACCGTAAAAATATTTATCATCAATAATACAAACAGCGTGCTTACATTTTTTTATTTCATGATTTTCCGGGTCGAATGTTTTATTTGTAATTGTTAAGGTAATTCCATCTATATAACCAGTGCTCACACTGTTATCAGCCGGGCAAACGAAAGGTGCAATCAATAGATAAATAAAAACATTTATTCTTAATATCAGCTTATGCATAGGCATGGACCCTGTTTGTAAGATGTTTGGGCGGTAATTTTGCGGCAATATCAAGAGTTGGGTTGCCATTTTTACTTTTTTTCAGCTCATTATATCGCTTTTCAATTTTTTCCATTAACTCCAATGATTTTGTACGAATTCTAATGTCTCCTTTTTGAATTGAGGTGCTAGAAAGAGAATTAAAATGAACAGGTAAGATGCAACCTTCTATATACATACTTGTATGGGCCCGGTGTATTTGAATATAACTACGATGTCCCGTTTTTTTTAGCTCCAAACGCCAGCCTTTTCCACCTGCATCACGACTATCACCATCTTCTCTAACTTTAAGCTGGTAAGTTCCGATTTTTATTCGGCTTTTTTCCTTGGTGCTTTCACCTTTAACATCGGGATTCCAGGGTAATTCATAGGTGTATGACAACCACTCCCATTTATCATCAACTGTCTTTATAAACATATCTCCCCAGTTGTTTTCTCCATGATACACACGTCTTACGATGTATAGAAAATCATAGGCCATGATAAGTTCCTCATTAAATAGTTTTAAGTTATTTTGATTTGATTATGCTCTTATCGATCGTCTTCATCAAGAATTGCAAAAGAATTGCAAAGACACCCATCTTAAATTTAATAACTAATGCAATATTAATTGAATATTAATTGGACACTCAGGCTAATTAAATACTCCACATTATCTTTATAGTTTTCTGCTTTACTACCTTGGATGTCTCGACAATATTTTTGTATTACCAGGTGCTAACAGTGGAGTTGTGCTAATGAGTGATATGGGTGTCCGTTCTAATTTGCGCTCTAATTGGTGTCCGTTTTAATTCATTGTAATTATACCAACTATTTGAATTACATGATATTTTTCATACTTGTATAACACCATCTACCCTGCTATGCTATACATGTAATACACGTATAGCACTGGAGATTAATCATGCTAGCCATCCGTTTACCTGAAGACATTGAGAGACGCCTGACTGAACTGGCCAGTAAGACGGGTCGCACCAAGACATTCTACGCAAGAGAAGCCATTCTTGACCATCTGGATGAGATTGAAGATAAGTATCTGGCACTTAGCCGGCTAGAAAACCCAGGTAAGCGCTGGTCGCTAGAAGAACTGGAGCAAGGCATTGACCTGGAGCGTTGAATGGGATGATGCAGCGGTTAAAGAACTACGCAAACTGGATAAACAAGCCCAAAAAGATATTCTACGTTATTTTCGTGAACGCATTGCCACGGATGACGATCCTCGCCGCTTTGGCAAGCAACTATCCCGCGAGCTAGCGGGTCTGTGGCGTTACCGTGTTCACAACTACCGCATGATCTGCAAGATTGAAGACGACACCCTGGTCGTACTGATTTTACGTATCGGCCACCGAAAAGACGTTTACGATTAACCCACCCTTTCCTGCTTTAATTGCTGCTTTTGCCCCTAAACATCAAAAGCTATAAAACGGACACCCATGACAAGAGCTTAATATAAACGGATACTTAGATGATATCTGGGTATTTTGTTAGTATGGTGTCCGCTTTAATTTTCAAGGTTAACCGATGAATGTCTAGTGGCCCTGTAGCTTTAATGGATTAAGAAATAACAGGCAGTGATGAGATCACATTAATATGGTCCCTTGTGTGTGTTTGCTGTAAGCGACTTGCTTAACAGTTCATATGACAGATGAAGTAATAGACTTTGCTAATCGATTTACTTTTTAGTTATTAAA
>QIDK01000270.1 GCA_003228405.1 Gammaproteobacteria bacterium
TTTTGGGGGGTGCTTTTTATTCAATCAACATGCTGCCACCATTCTGGCAGAAGGTGACCCTGTTTAATCCGGTTGTGTACCTGATTAGCGGGTTCCGCTGGAGTTTTTATGGGGTGTCCGATGTAAATGTAGTGATTAGCGTGGCCATGATTTTTGTATTTATGCTGTTGTGTTTGGCAGGCATCTGGTGGATATTCAAGTCAGGATATCGATTAAAGAATTGACTTCAGTGCTGACGAGTTTCTGGGTCTCATTGGATTAGACTAAAGCAGCAGGTTTTAATTTTACAGGAGAGTTATGTTGGATGTTACTATTCGTAATGCAAACCAGAAAGATCTGGGACAAATTCTTAAAGTCGAGGAAAGCTGGCCAGAAGAAGGGAGGGCAACAGCGGAAAAGTTTATTGCACGACTTAAAAAATTCAGACAGGGTTTTTTTGTGGTTGAGCAACGGGGCAGGTTAGTAGCAACTGTTACTGCATGTCCAATGACTTATGATCCAAATAATCCCCGTGAATTTAAAAATTGGAATCAGGTTACTAATGATGGTTTCCTGGATGAAATAGGTGAGATAGAAAAATATAATGCTTTATATATAGTCTCCGGTGTTATTGACAAGAATTATCGGGGGAAAGATCTTTTTGATTTAGCGATTAATCGTGAAGCAGAGTTGGCAAAAGAACTCAAGTTACGATATGTGGTAGCAGGTGCTGTGATACCAGGTTATAAAAAATACTGCGATAAGCATGGGGAGATTCCAGCTTCTGAATACGCCCTGAAGAGACAGGATAATCATTGTATAGATCCCCTGTTAGAAATGTATAGGAAAATTGGTTTTAATGTGCCGGATGCCGACCATGTTGTTTCTGATTATTATCCTGATTCAGCCAGTAAAGATTATGCGGCATTAACTGTTCGTGATTTAGGCTGATCGTGTATTAAATAATTCTGGATATAAATTCTTCATACTTTCCAGTAGGGCCCTTGGGTATTTGTTCAAGATAAGTTATCCGGATATTGAAATCAAAGCCAAGGTGTTTATTCAATAATTGTTTAAGATCGTTTTCCTGTTTAACGGTGATATCTTCTGCCACAACTAGCTTGACTTCAATATCCTGTAATGATTCCTGTATGATCTGATACTGGCGTATAGCAGTTGTTATTGCCAAATATTCTTCCTGGTTTCCAAAATAAGGAAACGTGTGCCCACCACCCGGTAGAGCCAGGCGATTCCGTGATCGTCCCTTGATTTTTTTCAGCACCGGCAGGCCCCGACCACAGGGGCAGGGTTCCCCAACCTCGGCATAATCTCCAAGCTCATAACGGATTATCGGTGTCGCAAAATTGTTTAGTGATGTCACCAGGACACGACCGGTTTCACCTGGCTTGCATGGTTCATCTTTATCGTTGACCACTTCAACAAACACATTTTCAGACTGAATGTGATAATGGTTGTGTTCCGGGCACTGCAGGGCAATATAACCCACCTCTTCACAAGTATAACAATCATTTATTTCAAGCCCCCAGAGATTTCGACATTTCACTCGCAGTTCATCCGATACCGTTTCACCTACTGCAATGAGCCCCTTTAAATTTTCTAGTTTTGAGTCTGAATAATTAAAATTATCTGCCAGCACTGAGAGCTGTGACGGGAAAGTAAGAAGGTATTGTGGCTGTATATTTAACAACCACTCAACCTGTTTGCTTGTTTCAGTTTTAATATGAAGAAAGTATGCAGGCCCCGTTTGATAGGCATGCTCTGCAGCAGTGCCCCAGTTCTCTCTTGATTTTCCGGGGTATAAACCCTCATTTTCTCCAGCCCATCGTATGGCAGCCAGTTTCCCCCCAAGATCACGTTTGTGCCAGAGATGGTCTCGTAATGTGAATGATTGCCAGAAAAATGTGACCATTTGTGTGCCCTGAAATTGAACGGCGCGACCCGTAGAGCCAGAGGTCTGTATTTTGTGGCGGCCACCGTGTTCCTTTGGAATAGTTTTGGCAATCATGGAATCACCAGCAGCCTGGATTTCTTGTCTGGTCAGGAGCGGGATTTTGCTAAAAATATTCTGGTCAATTTTTGTTGTTTCGGGATTAATTCCGGCTGCCTGGAAACGTCCTTTATAAAAAGGCACTTCCTGCCAGGCATGTTTCATCACGTTATTCAGTTGGTCAAACTGTGACGTGTGCAACTTTTCAGGTTGCCACCATTGTGTGGATTCAAACTGTAGTTGTGCAGAAAGTTTAGCAGCACCAAATTGATCGGGGATGGCAGGAAAAATATTGCCCAACGCAGATGAATCGGCAAACGGAACAGGAAGGATTTTATTCTTCATTTAATAAAGACGCCGTATATTTTTTTTGATTATAGGCACGGTACTCTTGTTTTGCCTATACCATGGGCAAGATATTTTTAGGTAGTCAAGTCAGGTATTAATAATTACATACATTTACACTATGAAATAATGAAAACTGGACTGTGAATAAGTATCGGTCATTTTGAATTAATGTAAGAAACCCGGAAAACAGTTCACAGTTCAGAAATAAAATCTTCAAATTTTCCACTTATACTACGTATCGTGTTTTCCTGAAACGAAAAATTGATGTGAAAAGTGTGGCCCAAACGCGTTTGCAGGTATTGGTACAACCTCCTTTTCTGTTCCTCAGTAAGTGTACTTTCGGTCACCAGTTTTGCCTCAATTAATTCATGACTTTTCTGAATAAGCTGTATTTGTTTTATGGGTGCAATATCAGCCCAGTCATCAGCAGGAAAGCTGGGCCAGTGCCGGCTACCATCTGGCAGAGTAATCATGTTTCGACGCCGGCCCAGGATCTTCCTGATAACAGGCAGTCCACGTCCACAGCTACACAAGCCACCCGCTTGTGCATAATCGCCAATGACATATCGGAAAAGGGGCATTGCGTAATTCTGCAATGTGGTGATTACAACTCGACCAACCTCGTTCTCAGTACAGGTTCGTCCGTCATCGTCAAGAATTTCAACAAGAACATTTTCGGACTGAATATGGTACTGGCCGGTTTCGGGACATTGCAATGCTATATACCCCACCTCCTGGGCACTATATATATCGGTGAGTCCAACACCCCATACCGAGTGACAAAACGCATGCAAATCTTCTGTAACGGTTTCACCATAAGATCGAACTTCCCTGAGTTTGGGTAATTTTAAGTTCTGGTCCCTGAACCATCGCGCCAGGGCCGCTAAGTTACCAGGAAGGGAAAGTAAATAGTCGGGATTTTCCTGAACGAGCCAGGCTGCTTGTTTATCAATTGCTGTTTTGGCATGCATCATTACACAGGGCCCGGTATTAAATAAATGACCGGTTGCGGGCCCCCAGCTAGTGCTGGTACTCGCGATACCGGGTTCTGTTGTGAATTCAGCTCGAATTGCTGCCAGTTTGCCGCCCAGTTCACGCTGAAACCAATAATGGTCCCGTAGAGAAAAAATATGCCATAAAAAACGATTAATGCCTGTAATATCAATCGAGATGGCTGTGCCTGTGGAGCCCGAAGTGTGTATTTTTGACAGGGCACCATGATATTGGGGCGGATGTTTGCTTGTTAATGCTGATCCCGATGACTGAATGTGGATCCGTTCCAGTAGAGGTAAGGCCTGCCACTGATCCAGAGTGATGGCAATGCCTGGTTTTATATTTGCCTGGTCAAAGTAGGTCTGTGAGAAGTAAGGAATGGTCCGGATTGCATGGCTTACAAGTGATTCAAGTTGTTTAAGCTGAATTGCCAGTATTTCCTCCGGGGACCACCACTGGCTTTGTTGTAGCTGATAGAGAACAGCCGCTGAACTTGCCGCTTCAGGTCCCGGGATGGCTGGCCAGCTAATGCCCTGCACAGCGCTTTTTAGATCAGGCGCATAGTTATTAATCATTTAGGATATCTCAGAAAATCTACAAATTTGCAATTGAGCTTTATTATACAATTTTTTTATATCCATGATCGTGAGTAGGTAGGTGACCGTATTTGCATGATTCCGAATATTAGAAAATGATTATGAACCTTTTTTATCCTTGATTTGAAAAGATTGACACGAATTACATAAAGCCTATACTTTCTCTAGTCTATATATATGATTCGGTGGGGGATTGGAAAAACATGTTTACTAATTTCCGTGCTGCTCGTGTTTCTTTATCAAGTACAATAAAAAAAATTAACGCAACAACAAGTGAATATTAAATCGAGGTACAAAATCATAATTCTGAAAAAAATTCAGGAATGTTTTTTGGCATTTGAATTAAATAAAAGAATAATAACAAATAGCATGTAATAATTTGTAGAGGAGTCACATAATGGGTAAATCGAAATTTTTTAAATCTCCCCTCACCCAGGCGGTCAGCATTGCACTGCTAACCATCGGTATATCCGCTTGCGGTAGCAGCAGCAGCAGTGGCGGTGGTAGTAGCGGCGGCGGAGGTGTCGGCGGGGGTGTGCCCGATCTTAATCTTAATGGCGGTAAGGGTTCTGATGGTGTCGGGTACGCCCAGGGCGGAAACGGCGGTTTTGCCTATGTGGTTAATTATTTTGGTGGCAATACTGAAATCCGCACTGAAGGTGTGGCCGATGCCGGTTTTACGCCCATTAGCATTGATGGTTTGGGTGATACCGGCGCCAACCCATTGAATGTCACCGCCGATACCACGATCTTAGCTGTCACCCTGTTCCCGGTTATTGCCGAGGGCGGGGCTGTGGGCATGGGTACTAATTACATTCATAGTAACGGTAATATTTTGCGTACCGCCACAGGTGTGGTTGCCGCTGAGGGCGTTGACGTTGCCGTTGTTGATAACAGTTATTACGCGCCCACAGCCGGCACCTTTAATTTATTCATTGCCGATGGTATAGCCACTGTGGCTACAGCAGGCACCCCGTATTTTAGGGGCGGTAACAGCCTCATTTACCTTTCCTCTGGCGACCTGGTGGCTGATGCCGTGGCCACCGGGGTGCAAGTCTCCGCTGGCAGCACCTTAACTGTAGCTTTAAATAATTCCCCCAATGCCAGTATCAATACCAACAATGACTTTATTAACCGGGGTATCGTGACCACAGCGGATGCGTCGCCGACCCAGCGAGGTAACCTGTTTATTAATGCAAACTATTACTTTGCCGATGGTGATATAAACACCAATGGCGCAGCGACTGGTCAGAATGGTGGCGATGTTAATCTCTACACCACTGCCATGTATAACCGCGGTGATGTCGATACCAGTGGTGCCAATAGTGGTGCCGGCAATGGTGGTGACGCCGGGACCATAGATATGTATGGTCTCAATGGTGTGGTTAATGCCGGCGGTCTCGACCTGGATGGCGGTGATGCCACCGGTGTGGGTGTGGGTTCGGGTGGAACGGCCAGCGGGGCTACTTTGTACTCACTTAATGGTTCAGTTGCCAATGCCGGCGCAGTGAGTGCCACCGGCGGTGATGGTGATATAGGCGGTGGCGATGGTGGCGGCCTTATGGCGACCACTAGAAATACTGGCAGTGTGTATAACAGTGGAGATGTGACGGCACCTGGTGGTGCCGGTAGTGGCTACGGCGGTGACATTGGCTTAAGTACTTATGGTGGTGCAGTTTTGAGCAGCGGTAAGCTTGATGTTAGTGGCGGTGATAGCAACGTGGCCAACCCCGATGGTGGCGAAGGCGGTCGTGTTATTCTGTACAGAGTCACCAACTACTCAACAGGCACTGAAGCCGGAATTATACTTTCTGGTGATATTGATATCAGTGGTAGTGACTCGGCCAGTGTCGGTATGTCTGCTACCGGTGGTAACGGCGGTTCTTTTCTTGTTTTTGAAGGCGGTGAAGGTAACATTACTGATCCTTTTATCCCCGGTGCCGGAAATCGTCCCCGGATTGCGCTACTGGGTTATAGCAATTTAAGCTTCAAAGGCGGTGATGGCGGAGTAGGCGGTTATGGTGGGTTTGTGGGTATTATTTCGTCTGATGTTTTTTATAGCTCTCTTGGCCAAACAATGCCCAGTGGTAATACCACTATTGAGGCAGCGATTGATGCCCGTGGCGGCGACAGTACGGTTACCTCAGGCGCTAATCCTGACTATTATGGAGGTGAAGGTGGTTTTGTAACCATGTATTCAAGTTATGGTTATATGGGGTTCCCGGAGAATCAATTAATCGTCAACTCGGGTGATATGGATATGAGTGCCGGTAATACCTACGGTAATAATCTTAATCTCAACCCTGGTGGTTCGATTGGCATGTATGGTTATAGTGGCGTGACTAACTCGGGCAGCATGAAGGCCAACGGTAGCAATGACAGTATTAATGTCGGCACCATGGCAGGCCGGGGTTCTGACGGTGGCTTGATTATGTTTCAATCATTGGCAGCGGTTGACAATACTGGTTCCATGGCAGCTAGCGGTGGCAACGGCGAATACCTCGCTGGCGGTGGTGGCATGATTGGCATGTATGGTAATGGTCTTGTGAACACTGCGGCCCTTGTAGCCAATGGTGGTGCGGCTGATGGCGGTATAACAGGCTCTATAGGTGGTAATGGTGGATGTATTGCAGTAGATGGTTCCCCGGGATCAACCAATCACTCAGGATCGATTAGCTATACTGCCGGTACCGGTGAAACCAACGGTAACGAGGGTGGTTCGAATGTTGGCGGTATATTCTCAGGCAATTGGGTTGGGTTCTGTTAAAGTTGCATGGAATCTACAGGGTTATATTTGCCCTGTAGTTTTTAGGAAAATTTCCACATGAAGACAATCTGTATTGCAGGCGTAAAGTAAAGTCCTCCCATGATGATGCATGAATGGCTGGTAACAAGAATTGTTGCCGGGCTGCCAGTTCTTTTTATTGCGGGTATGTTTCATGGGGTGGCAGCAAGTCAAACTAACTCTGAATTAGCCACTGTCAAAAATCGCGCTGTAGCTACACACTCGTCAGCCGTAGTCGAATACAATCAGGCTTCCGACCAACTTACTGTTGATATAACTGACATTCAGTTACGTCAGGTAATGGCAATCATTGCACGAAAAAGTGGTATTCGTGTAATGATGGATGCTGCAGTTAAACAATCTGTTACGGCAAAATTTAAGAACCAGGCATTAATGGAGGGACTGAAACAGTTGCTGCGGCATACCAATAGCGCCTATTTTTTTTATAGCAAAAAAAATACCAAGCCTCAATTATTGCTGGCGATTAAGATACTACCGAAGGGTAAGCAGAGTAGCAGCAACCTGCAGCCATTAGTAAGTTTGCCAAGTGAGGCGATCCTTCAAGCAAGAAATCAAGCCAGCAATGAGCAGTATAAATATAGCAATTCTGCAAAGCGTTGGCAGGCACGTCAGAATCGTATGCCAAAAAAATTTCGCGAAAGGCTTGATAAAATAACAAAGGATCGTTTGGCTGCAGAAAAAGAACGAAAAAAAAGTATTGCCAGGTATAAAGAGAAATTAAAAGCAAAAAGGGAGAAAAAGAAAGGGGACCGACAGGCGAGGCAGGCAGCGATCGATAATGAGTTAAAAACCAAGCACCCCGATCTTTACGAAGAGCGTCAGCGAATACGCGCCGAAGGACGAGCGCGGGCGCAGCGTGAACAGGACGAGCGCGGTATTTTGACCTTTGGTCGTTGATTTTTTTACCAATTAATAATTAAATTCCAGCAAGGTAGTGTCCTCATTATATGAATAATTGATCCACGACATAATTAACACACCAAGTCCCACCAGTAATAACCTGATTGGGTAATTATTTTACTCTTAGATATGTAAATCGTATTATTAGTCATGAATGTACCTATACTGTCGTTAACAAGGGGAAATTAGTTGGCGTCCATCACATCCGGCTCACCACAAAAAAGTGAACACGAGATTGTTCAGCAGTCACAGGCCTTGCTTGAAAAAGCAAAACAAGCCGCGCATGTGAGTAATTACAGTGATGCCATTGGCTACTGTGCCCAGGCCTTAGTACTTACTCCAAACCATGTAGATACACTTTACCTGATGGCGGTATTAAAACGTAATACCGGCTACTTTGATGAGGCAGAGAAACTGCTAGAAAAGCTTAGAGTTAATGAGTCCGAACGGGTAAACGTTTTTTTTGAAAGTGGCATGGTCAGACTTGGCTTAAATCGCCCCAATGATGCAATCCCGTTTTTCCACCGTGCAGTGCAGCTCAATCCACAGCATTTCGATAGTCAATTTCAACTGGCTTTTTCATATTTAATGGTGGGGCAACTTGGGGCAGCACTCACGCATTTAACCCATGCCAGAAACATCAATGTGAAAAATATTCGTGTATATCAGGAGCTGGGTAATGTTTTGAGTAAATTGGGGAGGAACGAGGAATCCAATCGAAACTTTCAGACTGCTTATTCCCTGAACCCAAAAAATGTGACAACTTTATTGCTATGGGCAGAGGCTGAAGAATTTGGTAACAATATAGAGCATGCTTCATTTCTAATTAACAGTGCGATTTCACTTGGTTCAGATAATAATGCTGCAAAAATTGTTAGAGGAGTTATTGAAAGACGTAAAGGGGATTATGACAGTGCGCTTGCCAGTTTTCATGAAGTAGACTTGCAGAAGGTAGCTGGCCCGGCACGAAGTTATTATTTTTCACAATTGGGAATGTTGCTGGATCGCATGGGACGCTACGAAGAGGCGATGCAGGCTTTCGATAGTTTTAATAAATACCAGAGAGAAGAGCTTGGTCTTGTTTATGCAGAGGAAAAAAACAAAAAACTGTTTCAGGATTTAACAGAATATTTTAAGCGCGACAGGGTTGATAAGTTACCGCGTGCACAAGCCGCTAACGCAGATGAGGAACAGCCGATTTTTATAGTAGGTTTTCCCCGATCCGGTACGACTATGGCAGAACAAATAATTACATCTCATAAAAACATTGCTGCAGGTGATGAGCTGCATATTATCATGTTTCAATTGATGGATATTCATCGCCTGTTCCCCAGGGACCATGCCTATCCACAATGTCTGGATTATCTAGCCAATGAGAGTGGTTTGAGGGATGTAATGAAAATGCGCCAGGATTTTCTTTCCAGGGAGCGTATGGCCGGGTTACTTGAGCCCGGGGTAAATAGGTTTACAGATAAAACACCACTCAATGAAGTGCATATGGGTATGATCCATTTGATGTTTCCAGAAGCGCCCATTATTCATCTTATACGTCATCCCCTGGATGTAGTGATGTCCAGTTATTTTAATGATGTTCGCCATGGTGATCTTTTCTCAACCAGCCTGGAAACTACAGCCAGGCATTATGGAAGGGCAATGGACATAGTCGAGCAATACAAGCGAGAACTCGATCTGAATTATATGTCTGTTCGGTATGAGGATATCGTTGAAGATATCGAGACTAATGCCAGAAAAATCATAGACTTTATAAACGAACCATGGGATCCAGCATGCCTGGAATTTTACAAAAATAAAAGACGAGCCCGTACCGCGAGTTATGCCCAGGTAACTGAGAAAGTTTATACCCGATCTGTGCACCGATATAAAAATTACCAGAAATGGCTTGAGCCCATCATTCCGGTGTTAGAGCCGTACATTGAACGTTATGGTTATACTGTGTAACGGAGATTATCAACCTTGAAAAGAGAAGAGTATACCAAGGCAAACAGACTTGCATGGAATGAGGCGGGCCCTGTTCATAAAAAATCCAGATTTAATGATCTTCTAAAAAATTTCAGGCAACCTGGTTATAGTTATCTTGATAAAATACAGACAGAAATTTTTAAAGAAATCGGTTTGGACGGAAAAGCTATTGCCCAGCTGTGCTGTAATAATGGCCGTGAATTATTATCTCTGAAAAATCTTGGCGCTGGCAAGTGTGTGGGTTTTGATATTTCAGATGAGTTTATTGCACAGGGGCACGAATTGGCAGAGGCCGGTAATATAAATTGTGATCTGGTGCGTGCAGATATATATGAAATATCTGAAAAATATACTAAACAGTTTGATATCGTGTTTATTACGATCGGTGCGATTAACCTGATGCCTGATATAAGTGCATTATTCGATGTCGTTTCTCGTTTATTAAAGCAGGATGGCGTTGTATTTATTTATGAAATGCACCCGTTTATAGATATGTTTTCCTGGGATGACAAAAGCGATCCTCCAACAATTGAGTATTCTTATTTTCGAGATAAGCCCCTGATCATTGACGAAATGATAAATTATTGGGATATGAGCACTTACAAATCATCGCCTATGTACTGGTTTCATCATAAATTGTCTGATGTTATTTCAGCTTGTCTGGAAAATAGTTTGGTACTGGAAATGTTCAGGGAGTATGAGCAAGATGTTTCGAGTACTTATGCTCATTTTGAAAAACATAGTAATGCGTTACCTTTAAGTTATTCTATGATCGCCAAAAAAAAATAACTTCCTGCTTCTGATCAATAGTTAATTATAAGTATTTGTTTTAAATAGATAAATAATATTTACATGCCAATTTCTTTTTCTGTAGATTCAACGCAACAGCTAGTGATTACTATTTGTGTTGGCGAGTTATCAGAGAAAGATTTCCAGCGTGCCTTTAGTGAAATAAAACTGAATCCCGAATATAAAACCACATTTAATGAATTGTGGGATATTCGCGAGACAATAGATTTGCAATTATCGTTTCAGAACTGGCAAGGAATTGATGGAGCGGAAATCGAGTTTAAAACACGGGAAGCCATTGTGGTAGCAACAGAAACACAATATTTAACGGCTAAAAAGTATGTCCAGCTGGGGAAATCTGCCATGCTGGATATAAAAGTATTTTATGACTATGACGAAGCGCTTTTATGGATAACAAAGAGAATAAATTAAAATAATAAACCAGGGTGTAAAACATCGAAAGTCTGTGTATGTGTACTTACTATAAAGCCAGATAATTAATTGCAGGTTTTTATTATTTCGGTTTTATCAAACCATCGCGGCTCGAGCACGAGCTTGTGGTTTCCGGTCACTATTAAAATTACGTTTATGTTGCCCGGCCCCGGCTGATTTGGTTCTACCACCCTGGCTGCGCTTTTTACTTTTATACCGGACGTTGGGTTTTTTGCCCTGGCCAGATTTGTATTTGTAAGGCCTTTTACCCTTTCCCGGTCGTGGCTGTTTACGTTTCGGTTCGGCGCGAGTGGGTTCCAGGCCTTCGACTATTGTCCAGTTTAAGTCGCCACCCGTGAGCTTCCGGATGCCTGCCACCTTGCCATGATCGTCAGAACCAACCAGCGAAATTGCAGTGCCACTGGCGCCACCGCGACCGGTACGACCGATGCGATGAATGTAATCTTCAGCCACCATAGGCATATCAAAATTTATGACATGGCTAATGCCCCTGATATCAAGACCGCGAGCTGCGACATCCGTTGCAACCAGTAAACGAATTTTACCGCGACGCATATTATCCACGGTGCGTTTACGTTTGCCCTGGTTCATGTCGCCGTGCAAGGCCGCACTGGCGTGGCCTTCGGCCAGTAATTTTTTCGATAATTTATCCGCGCCACGTTTTGTAGCAGTAAAAATGACCGCCTGGGCCAAAGATGCATCACGGGCATAATGGGACAGTAGCTTGTGTTTGTGGTTGATGTCATCTGTGCGATGAACGTGTTGGGTGATGGATGCATGGCTTTTTTGATTACTGGCCAGTTGTATCCGTACCGGATTGTTCAAGATTTGTTTGGTTATCTTTAAAATTTCACCTTCAAGAGTGGCAGAGAATAATAATGTCTGGCGCGTAGCTGGCATGGCCCTGACGATGGTTTTAACATCGTTAACAAATCCCATATCGAGCATGCGATCGGCCTCATCCAGTATCAGCATTTCAAGTCGTGAAAAATCGATGCGGCCCCGTTCCATGTGGTCCATTAACCGGCCGGGCGTGGCCACCAGCAGGTCCACTGGATTGCGCAACATTTTAATTTGTGGCGGGTAGGGCAAACCACCGACAATGGACCCGTTGACAAAACGGGTGAAGC
>QIDK01000157.1 GCA_003228405.1 Gammaproteobacteria bacterium
GACCAAATTATCTATAAACCCTGAATTTTTAAAAATGCCAATGAAAATGAAAGAAGATGAGAAATTGTGGGTTTTTCTGCAGCCTCGTTAGGGCTATAAGAGAAGCATTTTGATAAAAGAAAAATTACTTATCGTCGAAAAACAGCTTAAGTCAAAGCTGGAGGAAATCCGTGCGACCCATAAGCATCGCGGTAATAGTGGCTCAGTTACTGAATCAGTAGTTAGACAGTTTCTACGAGAATACCTGCCCCCTTATAATAGAGTCGGCGAAGGAGAAATAATCGACCTTGATGAAAATATTTCGACTCAATTAGATATCATTATTACTAATGAATATCATCCTTATTTAAACGACTTGAAAGAACCTGGTCTGTTTATTATCGAAGGTGTTGCAAGTGCGGGTGAGGTAAAAACTAACCTCAACAGTAACGATGTTGATACGCTAATTCAAAGCTGCATAAAATACAAAACACTAGCGCCATTAATTCCGAATATTAAAGCGGACATCCACCCTAAATTAAAGCGTAAATTAAAGCGGACACCCACCCTAACAAAAGGCTCAGATATCATCTAAAACCTCGGTTTTTATTAAACTCTTAGCATGGGTGTCCGGTTTAGCTATCCGGTTTAGCTAAGCCTGGGGCAGGAGCCTGTAGTAATGGCGACGTTTTTGAAGATAACTGGGCAGCAGTGATATGATATAGTAGGTCTGTGTTGGTATCATAATAAAAAAGAAGGCCATATATTAAGAGTGCCTGTTTTTCTGGTTGCAAAAACATGCCCCTTTAAATTGCCGGTGAGCTAAGCCTTATGTTTAAAAACAAATAATGAAATTATTAACTAAAAATTCAGATACCAGCTATCTTTATGCACTAAAAGGTATATTAGAAGCAAACGGAATTCCTGCCACTATAAGTGGTGAAAATACAGCAAGAATGATTACTCCATTTTTAATGACACAACCCGTTTTATGGGTTTATCTAGATGAGCAGCTTGATGAAGCATTGAAACTAATAAATGATCATGAGTATACTGTTATAAATAGAGTAGATATAGATGAGTTCTATGAAATAAATAAAGACATAATCAATGACTCGTCAACTATGAATTCCATCTATATTAGTTTAGGGCTAACTGTGTTTGGTTGGCTGTTTGGCGCATTTGTTGTGTTTTTAATATTAGTATGGTTAACAGCATAACAAATTGTTTCAATCTGCTCCAAAAAGTTACGCATCTTTTGTGGCGCTTCGCTATAATGTCACAAAAGTCGCGTTACTTTTCGAGCAGTTGAGCTCGGCATTAGCTTATTAAAAAGGAGAACATAATGCTTATAATAGATAAAGGTGGAAAGGTAATTCACAAAAGAATTAAATTAAAAATTAGCCTGCTAATCGAAAAAAGACCAATGAGTAAAGTTCGTGGAATAATAGTACACCAAACTGGAGGTTCGACTGCAAAATCAGTATTTAATAGTTATAATTCTGGAAAGTCAGGTGCTCATTTTCTAATAGACAAAGACGGTACAATCTATCAAACCGCATCACTGATAAGGCAAACATGGCATGTGGGCAAACTCAGGTCACGTTGTCTTGCAGAAATGAAGTGCTCACCAACAGAGTTAAACTTGCTCAAAAATTTCGATCCATCAGGCACTCACCGAAGAGAAACAGCAAAAAATGTTCCAGGCAGGTATCCTTCCAATCAAGATAGCATAGGGATTGAAATTGTTGGGCAGGCACTTCCTGTTAATGAACCGGATCCTGACAAGAGAACTTATGAAGCATTAACAAAAGAGCAAAATGATTCTCTTAAATGGCTTATCCAAAAATTAAGGTTATCTCTTAAAGTGCCGTTAACAGAAATATTTCGACATCCTGCAGTTTCTTATAAAAATAAAACAGAGGCGGCTACAGCATCATGGTAAAACTTATGCTATTCTTTTTTACCACCTTAGCACCAGGTTGCTCAGTCGCCAATAATACGAGTCAAACTCAGCAATCACTTGATTTTAAATCCATTCATATTGACCGCAATGGCTCCTATTCTGGTTACATCAGTTCTAATGAAACAGCAGAATCATGCAAAACCTTTATTTTAAAAAAATCTGAAATACTATTATTTTTCAAGCATTCACGAATAGCAACATCAAGAGAGTATGCGCATGATTTAACTGCATCTAATTGCTACGCAAGTGGAAGTTTTGTCACGTCAACAGGCGTTGAAGGCGCCTGGAAAATTGACCGTGCTCGGAGGGGGTTGATTGATTTTAATAAGGGTGCCGATACAAAATATTATTATTGTTCTGAATGCAAGAGTATATTATTTTATGAGTCATGTGATATGGAATGTATTCATGGTGAATTCAGCTTGTAAGTGCACCACTCAATGATGCAGATAAGACTTGAAGAATCATAAATCAAAAACCTGGCGTCGATTTTTTTACGATTTGTGGCCCAGGTTTTTTACTGTTGTTCGGGACTAAAGCCCGGACTCCGATTACTGCTCACCTCTATCAGCTGCGGCCTGAAAAAGCAGGCCGCCTTGCTGGTTGATGCTTATCAATACCCCTGTGTTAGAAATCAATATAAGCGCCACTTAAGCCAGTGCTGCCATTTCCACCTGGATTTTCCGACGAGCCAGCCGTACCGCCAGTACCGCCAGTGAGGCTATTCGCTGCGTCCATAGCCGGGCCGGTTCCGGGAGCCAGATTATTGGTAAATAGACCATAACTAAAGCCGCCATCTCCTGCAGTGCCATTGCTACTATAGCCCCCACTGCCACCTATACCTGACTGGGCTGTATTTCCGGTGACATCGAAGGCTAAAATATTATCCAGGTAGATTGCAAAAGAAGGGCCGCCACCGCCACCTGCACCCTCTCCACCGACACCGCCATTACCGCCGGCAGCACCGGCGCCACCATTGCCTGCACTGAAACCACCAGTACCACCCAATGCACCATTGCCGCCTAAGCCACTACCGCCACCATAAGCCCCACCGCCTGCATTTCCTCCGCTACCGGCTGTTACTGTATTATTGCTCATAGTGAGATTGGTGGTATTTAGCACGAAAATACCTATAGACGCACTACCACCGGTTCCCCCCTGGCCGCCACTGCCGCCACTGCCTGCTGCGCCGCCGCCGCCGCCACCGCCGCCAGTTCCACCAGAGGAAAAAGAAATGCCACCGCCGCCACCGCCGCCACTACCACCGGGTGTGCCGTCATCGCCCGGACTACCGACCCCGCCGTTAGATCGGGTAAAAGAGCCGGCTGCAATGCTACCATAGCCATTACCCGCATTGGTGCTGTGAGTGCCCGATATACCATTAACACCGGCAATGCCATTTCCGCCTGGGTTGCCCACTGAACCACCGTTACCACCACCAGGTTGACCATTGTAACGAACTAAACCGCCATTTCCGCCAGCGGCACCATTTAGCGCTGAATTGCCAGGATTAATGCCACCTGCACCACCTGTGCCGCCTCCCCCTCCTGAAATAGCTCCCGGGCTACCCTGCTGTGCATTGTTTAGTGCGTTCGTTCCATTTGCTGCAGTAGAGCCATTGCTTCCATTGCCGGCATTGCCTGAAGTCACTGTATTATCTGTTATAACAAGGCCGAAAAGGCCGACAACCTTTACGCCATAATTGGAGGCCGAATTTGCAGAAGCTCCAGCCGCCACATTGTTGGTGGTAATGATATTGTCCTGAAGATACAGCACAGCGGTGCCACCACCCACATTAACACCCGTCACTACGATACTAGCTAATACAGGTGTGCTGGCAGTGATTTCGAAACCCGATAACCATGTATCTGAGCCTATGCTGCTGAAATCAATGGCTTTAGATGCGCCCGAGATCAGGCTTCGATTACCGCGGGTATTGCGTACCCAGCTGCTATCAAAACCGCCATAGAGACTGGTACCATTTTGTACCTGAAGTGTAGTTGACTCCACATAACTTGCCCCGACACTGCGGCTTTGCACATAGACATCCGGTGGAATAATCATTCCGCCTGCGCTGAGCGCCGTGCCTATGCTGGCAAATGGGTTGCTGCGACTACCCGTGCCGGTAATATCATTGCCGTTATCGCCATCTACAAACAGGGCGTTATTAGGGTCCTCCATAACATTGATCTGCACACTATCCGTTGAGCTGCTATTCGTGCCATTACTGACAACAAGCGAAAACTGCACTGTTGATACATTATTCACTGGAGCTGTAAATGAGGGTGCTTCGCCCGTCAGATTACCGCTGCCACTGGTGACATCCGGCCCGATCGTCTGTGTCCAGATATAGGTGACAGGGTCATTCTGTGGGTCAGCACTGCCCGAGCCATCAAGGGTGACCATACTGCCTGTGGCAACATCCTGATCTACACCGGCATCCGCTGTTGGTGTGCCTACAATTGGAGTGGGTGGAGTGGGTGGAGTTGCGGTTGCTGAGCCTGATTTGTTGTGGAAACAGCCAGATAAACTGACCGCTATAAACACATAAAGTAAAACCTGGATGATATATTTAATTTTAATCATGTCGCCTCCCCATGCACCATGGTCGAGCGTCGAATCAGGTCTCCAGTCTTGCTGTTTAACTATGTTTATGCTCCAAAAACAAGCTGGAGTTAACTGTCTGTTCGATGATGCCACTAATAAAATTGATATATTAAAATTATAACAAAACTCACATAAAACTGACTTGATTCGAATCAAAATTTAACACTCAGAAAATATATTTTTTGATGTTAATGCTACGATATTAGTTACTAACCCTGAAGTGAGTTTAATAACATTCCGGTTCGCCATTCCCGAATACTGACTAATGAATCAGGTATTCTTTTCACTCGATTCATTAGTCAGTCAGTGGTTCTCTGCTATTCACCTGAATAAGAGGTGAGGCAGATAAATTGCTATAGCCTCCCTCAGGGAGGGTGATAGTTAACGTTTTTTAGTGCCTTTCTGCTGATTCATAAGCTCATTCAGTAATTTTTCCTGCTCCGCCATACGCTCATTCATCTGTTCAGTTACATTGCCTGCATCATCCATCATATTTTTCACGCCCTCTGGTGAATAAACGCTGCCAACGCGGGCCACACGGGATTTCTGCTTCGGTTCCTCTGCTTCTTTGCTGGGGGATTGAAAGGCCTGCATAACATTGGTACTGGCGCGGATCTGTTTTTTATTATACTCGCCCTGGCCTGTGGGCGGCGTGCCTCCAAACTGGGTTATGCCATTTGCATCGACCCACTGGTAGACGGTGACGTCTTTTTTTACGATTGCATTGCCTAATTCGTTGATGCCTTTTGATGCTTCATCTGCGACATCTGAGACCCAGGGGAGCTTAAATCCAGAGTCCCCAGATAATATAAATTTGTAACCGAAAAACACTATGCCCAGTGTAACACCGGCTTTTATCAGTAATTTAAAGAAAAATTTCATGTATAAACTCCCTATACATATAGCTGCAGACCCAATCTAATATATTAGCATGAAAAAGCCCGTTATTTCCCCTTGCCGATTAGCCCTTAAACGAGTAATATACGCGGCTCTTTACGGTAGCAAGGCTATGAGGATCTCGAGATGAGACCAGATATACACCCAAATTATCATGACGTTAAAGTAAGCTGCAGCTGTGGCAATACATTTGACACACGTTCTACTTATGCCAAAGATGCACTTTCAATTGAAGTGTGCTCACAATGTCACCCATTTTTTACTGGTAAGCAGAAAATTTTAGACTCTGCCGGACAGGTTGAGAAATTTCACAAGCGCTTTGGTGGCAAGAAGTAATTCTTTGCAGCCTGAAGCTCGTTTGTTAAAAAAGGCGCTGATTTTCAGCGCCTTTTTTGTTTTATTCTCCCCCTCAGTATTTGCAGATGCCTGTCCGCCTCTGCGTATCGATGAATCCAGCAGGGTCAAATATGTTTACGATGGCGATACCCTGCAGCTGAAAGATGGCCGTAAGGTCAGGCTTATTGGTATTGATACCCCGGAAATATTCAGTAAGCGGCAGGCCATAGCCAGGGATATTAAAGCCAGTGGTGAACGTGCCAGAGCGGCCTTACAGAAGCAGCTTGGTCTGGCAAATCAGCGCATCGGTCTGGCCTATGGGGCACAACGATTTGATCGATATGGGCGTACACTGGCTCATGTATTTCTGCCCAGTGGTAAAAATCTGCAGGCCTGGCTCATTGCGCAGGGGTATGCCATTGCATTTACAACCCCGCCCAATGATCGCATGAGCCATTGTTATCAGCAGCAGGAAGCCAGGGCCAGACAGTTAACTCTGGGTATATGGAAACTGCCCCGCTATCAGGTAAAGCACAGCGGGCAGTTAAATGAAACTAGCCAGGGGTTTTATCGGCTACAGGGCAAGGTGAGCCGTATCTGGCAGAGTAAGAATAAGCTCACAATATTATTAGACAACATTGTCGACATTAAAATTTATAAAAATGATCTGCCAAATTTTAATAAGCATATGCTAAATAATTTGCAGGGTAAAAAAATACGCGTTCGTGGCTGGTTACGGCAGAAAAAAATGAGTGCTAGTCAGCAAAAAACTAATCAGAATAAAAACAGGTATTTTATGTCACTGCGTCATCCAGATGCGCTTAAAGTGATACACTAAATAAACACAACATGGCCCAGTAAAATGAATGAAGAAGATAAAAAACGCGCCCTCGACTATCACCGCTATCCTTCTCCTGGAAAAATTGGCACGAATATTACCAAGCCCTGCAATACACAGGATGATCTGTGCATGGCCTACACACCGGGCGTAGCCGAGCCGGTTAGAGCCATTGCGGAAGATCCCGAGATGGCCTACGACTATACCGCCAAGGGTAACCTGGTAGGGGTTATTACCAATGGCAGTGCAGTACTGGGTTTAGGTAATGTGGGTGCGTTAGCAGGTAAGCCGGTGATGGAAGGCAAGGCGGTTTTATTTAAGCGATTTTCAGATATAGATGTGTTTGATATTGAAGTGAATGCAGATATTCCCAAAGATTTTATCGACACGGTTGTGCGCATAGCACCGACTTTTGGTGGCATTAATCTGGAAGATATAAAAGCCCCCGAATGTTTTGAAATTGAACGCACACTCGACAGTATGCTTGATATCCCCGTGTTTCATGATGACCAGCATGGCACCGCTATTATTATTGCTGCCGGCTTATTGAATGCACTGGAGTTACAGGATAAAAATATCGAAGACGTGCGTATTGTTTGCATGGGAGCCGGCGCGGCGGGTATTGCATCAATGCGATTATTGCAGGGTTTAGGTGCACCCAAAGATAATATGATTTTACTCGATCGCAATGGCGTGATTCATGCCGGCAGAGATGACTTAAATATTTACAAGGCAGAATTTGCGCTGCAAACAGATCGCCGAACCTCACTGGATGCAATGCAGGGTGCAGATGTGTTTATCGGCGTATCCGGCCCCGATCTGCTAACCCCGGAAATGATTAGTGTAATGGCTGCCAGACCCATAGTCTTTGCACTGTCAAACCCGAATCCAGAAATAAACCCACAGCTTGCCAGGCAAACCCGGGATGATTTAATTATAGCCACCGGTCGCAGTGATTATCCTAATCAGGTTAATAATGTGCTGGGTTTCCCCTATATTTTTCGCGGCGCATTAGATTCGGGGGCCACCACCATCACCCAGGAAATGCACATTGCCGCGGTTGATGAAATTCGCAAGCTGGCTAAAGAGCCGGTTCCCAGGGAGGTATTAGATGCCTATGGGCTGGATAAACTGACATTTGGCCCGGACTATATTATCCCTAAGCCGGTAGACCCCAGATTAATCGAGAGGGTGCCAGTAGCAGTGGCAAAGGCGGCTATTGAGAGTGGTGTAGCTAAGCATCATCACGAGTAAAAAGACGCTGCCTCTGAGCTGTCCCCATGAAATAACCATTAAAATCAAAAAGATAACAGAAAAAGAAAACGCAAATGGCAGCTCTAACCCATTCATGCGCCCGCTTCAATCAGTGTGTTCTTACTCGCCAACGCGAATATACGCAATTTTTGTAGGAGGCAGCTTCAGCTGACGATACTGAAGCTACTTCCTACAAATTATATTTTTTTATTTGCGTACATTCGCGTTCATTTGCGGTAAAAATGCCTTTATCTTTTTGATTTTAAGGACTATTTCATGAGGGTGCCTTCAGCTTGAATCATCCTGTCAGGTTTTAGTCTAAACTCTTACTGATATAAAAATATTCCAGCATGAAAGGGAACAGCCATGAATAAAATCACAGTAGTTGGTGCAGGCCGTGTCGGAGAATCCACCGCACAATTTATCGCTTCAAAAGATATGTGTCGAGAAATCGCGCTGATTGATATCCGTGAAGGTGCTGCCGAAGGTGCCGCATTAGATATTCAGGAAGACGCCCCGTTATTTCAGTTTGATACCCGGCTAACGGGTGGCAGTGACTTCGCCCTGATGGCCGATTCAGACCTTGTTATCGTTACTGCCGGTGTGCCCAGAAAACCCGGTATGTCGCGTTCTGATGTTTTAGAGATTAATGTAAAAGTCACCGATGAGATTGTAGCCCATACTTTGAAATACGCAGCCAACAGTAAAATGCTATTTGTTTCAAACCCGGTGGATATCTTAACCTACCGTGCCTGGCAGAAAACCGGCTGGGACCGCAGCCGAATTTTTGGCCAGGCCGGTGTACTGGACTCAACTCGCATGGCCAGCTTTATCTCCATGGAAACCGGTTATTCGGCCCTGGATATAGACGCCATGGTGCTGGGGGGGCACGGTGACTCCATGGTGCCGATGATGCGCTATACCACTATCTCGGGTATTCCCGTGAGTCATTTTATGGAGCAGAAAACAATAGATGAAATTGTTACCCGCACCCGCAATGGTGGTGCAGAAATTTTAGCCCTGCGTCAGAACAGCAGCGCTTTCGATGCTCCAGCCGCAGCTGTAGCTGCGATGGTAGATGCCATAGTCAATGACCGTAAACGAATTTTGCCAACGGTTGCCATTTTGCAAAATGAATATGGCTGCGATGAACTGGCGATTGGCGTGCCCTGCGTATTGGGTAAAGATGGCATGGAAAAAGTGATTGCGCTGGATCTGAATGATGATGAGCAGGAAAATTTTAATCAGTCAGTGGCGGCGGTCAGTAAGGATATGGAGAAATTAGCGACACTGTAAATTATTGGCACGGAGATGCGGAGGCTCAGAGGCATGTGAGTTTTCTGTAGCCCGGCTTAGTGAAGAAACCCCGGCATATTACTGAGACACAGGTTAAAATAGCCGCATGAGTAAACGCGCCTACCTGATCGACTCCAGTATTTATATATTCCGTGCCTGGCATGTGTTTGATGATGCCATTACCGATATTGACGGTAACCCCACCAATGCGGTGTATGGTTTTAGCGAATTTTTATATCAGTTATTTGAACAGAAACAGCCAGATTACATCGCCTGTGCCTTTGATGCACACCAGACCAATTCCTATCGCTGTGAAATTTATCCAGAATATAAAGCCAACCGGCCACCCGCACCAGAAGAGCTGATAACCCAGTTTCGCTATTGCCGGGAATTCTGTCGTGCCATGGGAATACCTGAATTTGGCAGCAACCGGTTTGAGGCGGATGATATTATCGGCACCCTGGCGACGCGCTTAAGAAATGAAGGCTACGATATTACCATTGTCAGTGCAGATAAAGATTTAACGCAACTGGTATTAGGTGAGCGGGATGCCTGGTGGGACTTTGCGCGGGGCAATGTATTAAATGCAAAAGGTATAGAAAAACAGTTTGGTGTAAGGCCAGAAAAAATTGCCGATATGCTGGCACTGGCGGGAGACAAGGTGGATAACATTCCGGGGATTCCCGGTGTGGGCAATAAAATGGCATCAAACCTGTTGCAAAAATACAATGATGTCGAGGATATAATTGAAAATATAGAACATATTTCAAAAATGAAATTCCGCGGTTCAGCGCGCATTCAAAATCTTGTGGAAGAGCATCAGCAGCTGTTACCCACCAATAAACGGCTGACGGAAATAGTGACCGATGCGGTATTTGATAACCATGAGCAGCATATTCAGTGGCAGGGTATTCCCGATGAAGATGCTTTTCATCAGCTGTTTGATCAGTTGAATGTGAGTGATCAGCGACGGCAGCGTTGGTTGAAGCTTTAATAAGTTATCAGTTCTGAATGGCACTTACTTAAGCCCAATAAAAAGAAAAAGAAAACGCTAAAAACGCAAATAACCGCGAATGACCGCAAGTAAAGGTCTTTAAGCTTGTATTCGCCAGTAAAACCAAACTATTTATATACGTTGAGGCCAGGGTTTTATTGCAGGTATTACTGAATCAGAAATAAAGGATACTACTAATAAGCTTTAGAAAAATAGCGCCTGCAGGAGAAAATATTTCTCTAATATAAGGCAAGTATTCTTTTCATCCGACTTATTTGTAAGTAAGAGCCATTCGTATCAGTTCTTAAATTTTATGCGCTCTCAATATTGGTTACAGTTTTAATGACACAGTTAATTTTATTTAATAAACCCTATGGTGTTATCTGTCAGTTTAGCCCCCATGAAAAACATCAGAGTCTGGCGCAATATATTTCTATAAAAGATGTTTATCCTGCGGGTAGACTGGATCATGATTCGGAAGGATTATTACTGCTAACCGATGATGGAAAATTGCAGCATAAAATCTCCGACCCAAAAAATAAAATGGAAAAAACCTACTGGGTACAGGTAGATAAAGAAATAACGGATGCTGCCATCGAGCAGTTAAAAAAAGGAGTGGTGTTAAAAGATGGAAAAACAAAACCGGCAAAGGCCAGAATAATTTCTGAGCCGGAAAACCTGTGGCCAAGAGATCCACCGGTCAGATTTAGAAAGAACATCCCAACCAGCTGGATAGAGCTGAGTATTCACGAAGGCCGCAATCGGCAGGTACGGCGAATGACAGCGGTGGTTGGTTTTCCGACTTTAAGGCTGATTCGTTGCAGGATTGGGGAGTGGAATGTTCAGGATGTGCAGCCTGGGGAGTTTGTAGTCATAAGTCGTAAGTCGTAAGTCGTAAGTCTTACGACTTAAGACTTACGACTATGTTTATTTAACCCAGTAATCTACAAATATTCCCATAAAAACACAAAAGCCAAACCAGTTATTATTGAGAAAAGCGCGGATGCATCTTTCTGGTTTACGGTCTTTAATTAAGTATTGCTGATAAATTGCAAAGCCACTGGCTGCAGCTAAACCCAGATAATAATACAGCCCGAGTTCAGAACTGCTGCCAATAAGTGCCAGATCAAATATCAATAATATCTGCAATAGCGCAATAATTAATTTATCGGCTTCACCGAATAGAATAGCAGTTGATTTAACGCCAATTTTCAAATCATCTTCCCGGTCTGCCATGGCATACATGGTGTCATAGGCGGTGGCCCATAACACCGTGGCCATAAAAATAAGCCAGGTGACCGGGGTGATTTCATTCGCCTGAGCGGTAAAGGCCATGGGTGCGGCCCAGCCGAAAGCAGCGCCTAAATGTACCTGCGGCATATAATGATAACGCTTGGCAAATGGATAGCTGGCCGCCAGCACAACGCCTACCAGGCTCATATAAATGGTTAGCCTGTTCATTAATAAAACCAGTGCAAAGGCGGTTAATGACAGGCTGATAAAGACAATAAGGGTTTCTTTGCGAGTTACCCGGCCGGCGGCCAGTGGGCGATTTCTGGTGCGCTCTACATGGGGATCAATATCATGATCGGCAAAATCATTAATGGCGCAGCCTGCCGAGCGCATTAAAAAAACACCGCTTATAAATACAAATAGAACCAGAGGTCTGGGCCAGCCTTCAGCCGCT
>QIDK01000097.1 GCA_003228405.1 Gammaproteobacteria bacterium
CCCGGGCTCTGGAAGCCATTCATCATGTTTTTTATTAACTCATCATCAGGCTTGCTCAGACGGCCATTTTTATCCGTAAAATTAGGAGCGCCGGGAACAACACCTTTGCCATCACCACCATGGCAGGCAATACAGGTTTGAGCGTAAACATCTTTTCCTGATAAACCTGCAGTGGCTGTCGATTTGGCTTTTGATGGAGTTGGTCTGGTGAAGTTACTGCTGGCGCTATTAGTTGCCTGCAAAAAGCTCAGTATGTCGCGTGTATCCTGGCCGGTTAAACCGGCACGCACACGCATATGAAACATGGTGCTAATCCACTGATCATCGCGTAGTTCTTTGCCGTCACGGATATTGTGGCAACGGCCACAATTATCCGCCCATGCTTTTGCACCCTTGCCGGCATCGCCGGTGGGCGGCCATTCGTTTGACTGCGCAGCAGTGCTCATTATCAGTAAGCCTGCGGTTGCCATTAAGGCATAAATGCTTTTAGTAAAAATTTTCATATATCTGTCTCCTTAGAATCCGTAGGCCATTTGAACAAGTATTCTATCTCCAGCCGTGCCTGCATTATTATCATTGCTTTCAAAGCCAAGTTTTGCAATAACACTGCTGGTAAACAGATAGTTTACACCTGCAGTTATGCGATCTAAAGTGTCATCAGGGTTGTTATAGGTGCTGGTGCGAGCAACAATTTCCCATTTTGAAGCTGGGAAACGATAGGCTGCCTGAACGTAATATGCATCAAAGTCTGCTTTTTCGCTTGAGCCATCCGTGCGTGCGCCAAAGCTTTGATCTACGTATTCACCACGAAGATCAAATCCACCCAGGTGCCAGGTAAAATCAGCACCAATAAAATCCCAGTCGCGTTTTTCTGTAAAGCCTGGCATTTCAGCCGCCTTACCCGTAGCCCATGACAGGCCAAGATCGAGTTTGCTGGAAGGCATATACATTCCAAAACGGCCACCGCCATTTTTAGAGCCGTCTGCATCTGCATTAAAACCGGGAGAATGAGCTTCTTCCAGATCATTAACATCCATTTCAGCGGCTACCCCATTGCCGATATAAGCGGCATAATTGGCATTGATGGATGAACCCATATTAAAACCACCCCGAACCTGCATGCCTACATCCGCTAGAGGTGCTGCGCCACCATGGCCAAAGCCCTGGGGTGCCGAGGGTAGTTTATTAATCCAGGTAGGGTGAATATTCTGGCGGAACTGACCCAGAGGGCTTAAAAATTTACCCATGACTAATGTGGAATAGTCATTGAGGAAGTAATCGATAGTGAAGTATTCCATTTCTACTTCTGTTTCACCCATATCGTCGACGGTAAAGGCTAATTCAGCGCCCATCATGACTCTGTCCTGCACCTGATAGTGAAAAATCGGTGCAAAAGAACCCGTGGCAAAGCTGTTTTCAGTGTCGGTGCTAATGAAATTAACATCCGCATAACCGGCCATATGAATTAAGGTATTCGGTGCCTTCCATTCGTTGGCTTCAGCAACCTGTTGTGAGAGTTGTTCTACTGTTTGCCACAGAGCGTCAATTTCATCATCAGCTGAGCTGGCTAATAATTGTGCAGGAAAGGCACTGGCAATGGCCAGAGACAACAAGGTCTTTGCCAGTGCATGTTTGGAAATACTCATACGTATTCTCCTTGAGTTTAAGTCAATTAAGTTTAAATCAGTTGGTATAAAACAGTGGAGCCTGGGTGGAGAGATGTGCAATCCACTCTTATCGGGTGCCTGAGTCTATTGCCTGCATAGACTAAATATCAGGCATCATAAACTGAGCCGTTTTTTAAGTAAAGAAACTTAGAGATGCCCTGAATTGAGTAAGCTTAATAAATATGCCTGTGGACACTATGTCCTGTTAACTTAGCGGCGTCATTACTACGGGCACCTGCCAGGCTGGTCTTACCTTTTATGCTGCGGTATTGTTGTAGAACACTTTGCACTTAAATCACTTCGCTTATCATTTAACTGTAAAAACGTTGTGTCGTTCCGGTATGTTGTTGAGCCGGAACCCAGCGACCTGGCTTTGTTTTAAAGCCACTGGATTCCAGCTACAGGCATGCTGGAATGACGACGACTCCGTTACAAACACGGCCCACGCCGTTCTTAGCGTTTATTCCGCGGGGCTGGCGTTTGATCCTGGCCATAAAAATATCGCCAGCAGTTATATTTTCAACTATTTTAGAGCAAAAAAAACCACGCTGTAAAAATTACAACGTGGTTTCTATGTGAAAAATGTGCGCTAGTACATCACATCCAGAAATAAATTTAAAAAGTACTTCTTAAATATTCCAGAACATTTTTCAAATCACCCTGTGCTAATTTGCTATTGCCTCCTTTCGCGGGCATAGCCATGGGAGAGCCGGGGCTCTGGAAGCCATTCATCAGACTATTCATCAGATCATCATCTGTCTTGCTCAGGCGGCCATCTTTATTCGTAAAGTCAGGCGTGCCAGGGACAATGCCCTTACCATCACCACCATGGCAGGCAATACAGGTCTGGGCGTAAACATCTGCACCGGTTAAGCCTGCGGTTGCAGCTGTGTTAGCCTTTGCAGAAGTATGTTTGAGAGGCTTTCTGGTGGCATTATTAGATGCCTGTAAAAAGCTCAGTATATTGCGGGTGTCTTCACCGGTTAAACCGGCACGTACGCGCATATGAAACATGGTGCTAATCCACTGGTCATCACGTAACTCTTTGCCATCACGGATATTGTGGCAACGGCCGCAATTTTCTGACCATGCCTTAGCACCCTTGCTGGCATTGCCAGTGGGTGGCCATTCGCCTGATTGAGCGGCTGTGCTTATCATCAGCAAGCCTGCGGTTGCCATTAAGGCATAAATGCTTTTAGTAAAAATTTTCATGTATATGTCTCCTTAGAATCCGTAGGCCATTTGAACAAGTACTCTATCGCCAGCCGTGTTGGCTCTGTTGCTATTGCTTTCATAGCCAAGTTTTGCAATAACACTGCTGGTAAAGATATAGTTAACACCGGCTGTTGAGCGATCTAAACTGTCCTCGGGATTGTTATAGCTGCTGCTGCGCGCGACAATTTCCCATTTTGAAGCCGGGAAACGATAGGCTGCCTGAACATAAACCGCATCAAAATCAGCGGCTTCACTTGAGTTATCTGCGCGGGCGCCATAACTTTGTTTTACGTATTCGCCACGAAGATCAAACCCACCCAGATGCCAGGTAAAATCGGCACCGATGAAATCCCAGTCACGCTTAACGGTAAAGTCCTGTGGTGGTGAAACGGTATTTTCATTTGCAATTTCTGCGGCTTTACCTGTGGCCCAGGAGAGGCCTAAATCCAGCTTACTGGAAGGCATGTATATCCCAAAGCGGCCACCGAAGTTTTTGGAGCCATCCATATCGGCATTAAAGCCGGGAGAATGAGCCTCTACCAGTTCACTACCGTCTGCACTCATTTCGCTGGCCACACCATTGCCGACATAAGCGGCATAGTTGGCGTTAATGGATGAACCCATTTTAAAACCACCCCGAACCTGCATGCCGACATCCGCTAGAGGTGCTGCGCCACCATGACCAAAGCCCTGTGGTGCTGAAGGTAGTTTATTGATCCAGGTAGGGTGAAGATTTTGACGGAACTGACCTAATGGGCTTAAAAATCGACCCATTACTAATGTCGCATAGTCGTTGAGGAAGTAATCGATAGTGAAATACTCCATATCGACTTCTGTATTGCCCATATCATCAACTTTAAAAGCCAGCTCAGCGCCCATCATGACTCTGTCCTGAACCTGATAGTGAAAAATTGGCGCAAATGAGCCCGTGGCAAAGCTGTTTTCAGTGTCGGTGCTAATGAAATTAATGTCCGCATAGCCGGCCATGTGAATTAAGGTGTTCGGTGCCTTCCATTCTTCGGCTTCAGCTACCTGTTGTGAAAGTTGCTCTACTGTTTGCCACAGAGCTTCTATTTCATCATCAGCCGTGTTGGCTAATAATTGTGCGGGAAATGCGCTGGCAATGGTCAGAGACAGTAAAGTCTTTGTCAGGGCATGCTTGCAAATACTCATATGTATTCTCCTGAGATTAAAGTTAATGGGTTAAAAATAGCTAAATTGGGTAATAAGGGGGGGAGCGAGGCATAAAGCGACTGCGCGGAAATATGGTTTATAGCTAGCACCAGCAGTATGTGGGCTTTTATTCTGGATAAGTTACGCATAACGCCGGTGTTGAAATCGTTGCCTGTATCGATGTATTTAAGAGGGGGCTAATTCTAGTATTAGTAAATATAAATATATTGATATAGATCAAGCAAGTGCTCAGCCATAAAGATAAAAGGCAAAAGTGCTGTTGGGCTGAAACATGTCCTTATGCAGATTTTTTCTGCTTTTTGAGGCTATACTTTCTAGTTAACAGGTGTGTATCTGGTTTCAGGCGCATTTGCCAGGCCTGCAGGCTGGCCTGTATAAACTACCGCTGATCAGGCATAAAGCAACTATTGCTCTTTAGTTCTGTCAATTACCTTAACTACCTGCAACTTATAGATAACTGATTTTAAATTTAAAAGGCAGGTATAAAAAGAGTGCGCCGTTAACCTGGCATTTGTAGAAATAACGGGTAAGTGGCACAGTAAGCTGGAGATTTCGATGTGTAGTTCACCTAAAGGCAGTAGTAGCAAACCATTACTCAGTAGCAAGGTTGATAGTACCTGTGGAGATATGTCATCTATGGAATATAGTGATATGGTGCACCGTGCCAATGAAAGTTATGAGCGTCGCCAGCAAGAATTAATCGAATATAGAAAGACACATAAAAGTAAGTTGTCACCTGTTCATAAAAAACAGACAGCTCCTTCTTTGATTACAAAAATAAAGACTTTTTTCAGTCAAACCAGCTCATCTCAACAATTTGAAAGCAAATAACACGATTTAGCCATGAATTTGTGCTAAAACAGGCAAATATTAATTGTCAATACCGTTGACTCCAGTATAAAGCGGTATATAATCCTCTTAGCTAGAAAGTGCTTTGAATACTTATGCACATCACATTTCGAAGTTCCAAATGTAGTACTCCGTCCTGTTCACATATGTAAACACTTCCAGCACAACCGCCCCACAGTATGTTAATCGAAAAGATAACTGCTAAGGAGCATAATTACTTTTGAAAAAAATAGGATAGAAATTTATGTCTACTACCACTGGTACCGTTAAATGGTTCAACGAATCTAAAGGTTTTGGTTTTATCGAGCAGGAAAATGGTCCTGACGTGTTTGCTCACTTCAGTGCGATTTCAGGTTCAGGTTTTAAAACTCTGACAGAAGGTCAAAAAGTTGAGTTCACTGTAACTCAAGGCCAGAAAGGCCCTCAGGCTGAGAATATCGTAGCACTTTAATGAGTGTGTTTCTAAGCTCATAGTTAATATGAGTTAAGAACTAAAAAGGCAGAGTCTAAGACTCTGCCTTTTTTTATGCCTGTAAGTGATGCCGATATAAGGGGTTAAGCAGGCTGGCTTAGCCTGATGCAGGCGATAAAAAATACCTCACTCTTAGCCAGGGGGCTCTGGCAGAGAGCTAAATAGCCGCCACCGGCGGATGCTGATCAATCTGATTTCTTCGGCGCTTTTCGTTTACCGATATTTTTTTTATCTCTTTTTCTTTTCTTGGCTTTTTTCTTATCCGTTTTCTCGGTTTTTTTGCCTTTGCTTTTTAACAGACGTGAAATTTTTAATTGCTGACCGGAAACCCATACTGTTTTCAGGTCATTAAAAACATCCTTAGGCATGCCATCAGGTAAATCAACCAGACTGTAATCGTCGTAGATTTTTATATGGCCGATATTTTTACTGTCTAAACCGGCTTCATTGGCAATGGCGCCAACGATGTTGCCGGGTTTAACATCGTGATTATTGCCCACTTCTATACGATAGCTTGCCATATCTTCGGCGGGTGGTCTGTCTTTTGCTGATGTGCGTTCACTTCGATCACGACCTCTGTCCTGGTCACGGTTACTGTCTCGGCCACGATCGCGTTCGCGTACTCTGCGTGAGGGCTTTCTGTCGGATGAATTACCACTGTCTTTCCAGTTTTTATCCGCTTTCTTGTGTGGTTTGTTCTGTAACAGAAACGGTGACTCGCCCTGTAATAAATGTGCCAGAGCCGCGGCAATATTCAGCGCCGGTGCTTCGTGTTCCTGCTGATATTCGTCAATCATTTTGTAGAACATATCGAGCTTCTGCGATTCCAGCGTATCCGTAATGCGCTGCTTGAATTTTTCTATGCGCTGTTCATTAATAATTTCAGTCGATGGCAGTTCCATCATGTCGATGGATTTATTAGTGGCTCTTTCTATGGCCTGTAATAAGCGCTTTTCACGGGGTGCGACAAATAAAATCGCGTCACCCTCACGCCCGGCTCTTCCAGTGCGGCCAATACGATGAATATAAGATTCCGTATCGTGGGGAATATCATAGTTAATAACGTGGCTAATGCGTGGCACGTCCAGGCCACGGGCGGCCACATCGGTGGCCACTAAAATATCCAGCTTGCCATTTTTAAGGTATTGCACCGAGCGCTCACGTTGTTTTTGCTGAATGTCACCATTAATCGCCGCCGCCGCATAACCCCTTGCTTCGAGTTTATCCGCCAGCTCAACCGTGGAGTTTTTGGTGCGCACGAAAATAATCATGCCTTCAAATTCTTCTGCTTCGAGTATGCGGGTTAAGGCATCCAGTTTATGCACACCGCTGACCGGCCAGAAACGCTGGCGAATGGTGCTGGCGGTAGCTGTTTTTTGCTTAATCGTAACCTGTTCCGGGTTGGTTAAATATTTGGTCGCAATGCGCCGAATCTGTTGCGGCATGGTTGCTGAAAACAGCGCAATCTGTCGTGTCGGTGGGGTTTGTTCCAGTACCCACTCCACATCATCAATGAAGCCCATGCGGAGCATTTCATCGGCTTCATCCAGCACCAGTGTTTTTAAATTATCCAGCTTCAGGGTGCCGCGGCGCATATGGTCCATTACCCGGCCAGGGGTGCCGACAATTACATGTACGCCCCGTTTTAAGGCACTGATCTGGCCCCGGAAATCCTGCCCGCCGTATACCGGTAACACATGAAAACCTTTTAGATGTTTTGCGTATTTCTGAAAGGCTTCAGCCACCTGAATGGCCAGCTCACGGGTTGGTGCTAACACTAAAACCTGCGGATCCTTCTGCTTTAAATCGAGATTAGACAAAATGGGCAGTGCAAAAGCGGCGGTTTTACCCGTGCCGGTTTGTGCCTGGCCAATAATATCGCGTTTATCCAGTAATAATGGAATGGTTTCAGCCTGAATGGCAGAGGGGGTTTCATAACCCAGATTATCAACTGCTTTAAGGATGAATTTATTCAGAGATAATTGATCAAACGAAGTTACCGCATCGGAAGTCATGTGTATATTTGCCTGTATGATAGGGCGCGCAAAGGCTGCAGAGAGCCATTTTCACAGTATTAATGAGCATAGTCCACTTTTCAGAGTGGCTACTACCAGGATACCCGGAATATATTCACAAATTTAAACAACAAGCTTTGGATATGCTAACTGTGGAAGGCAGTGGAAATTATTCTAAGTATTGAATAAGTATTTTAACACATAATTATCTATAACGTTTTAACCTGTATTGTTAATTTCATCAGGGCTAAAGCCCCAGCTCCGCAGCCAGGTTCATAAATACCTCAAACCCGGAGGTGAGGCTTTAGAGGCTGTGAATGTATTCCCGTAGGTTGGGCTGAGGCACGAAGCCCAACAATCTAGACAGAATGCATTAATAATGTAATATCTAAATTGAACGAAGCAGGCTAACTTAAGGCTCTAAAATACTCATATTGCAGGGATCTTAATAAAATACACACTGACAGGCAGATGTTATATCCACAACTTGCCGGAGATCCAGCAAATCAGTTTTCCAGCCAATAGATTTACGAAGCATTACACAGGGAAAGATTAATCAAAAATCTATATTAATTATGAGCCAGAAAAACACACTATTCGATAGTATCCTTTCGCGCATAAAAAATAATCCTGTAGGCGCCTCAATACTTGTGTCTGGCGTTATCATTATATCTTTGGCGACATTTACAGGGGCTTTGAAAACACTACTTAGCTTATCTGCGGAAGACTCACCAGAAGCAGCAAGGGTTAAAATAAACCAGTTATCTTTGAAGTTTAGCGATGCAGCTTTTGTTGAGAGCGCCGAGAAGGGAGATATTCTTGCCGTTGAATTATTTCTACTAGCAAAAATGAGCCCTGATGTAAAAGATAAAAAAGGCAATACAGCACTGATGTATGCAATAAGCAAAAACCAGGTACCTGTAATTAATGCGTTAATAAAAGCAAAGGCAAATGTTAACGAAAAAAACCGGTATGGAGGCACCGCATTATTATGGGCAGTAGATGAAAGTACACTGCGTATTTTGTTGAATAATGGTGCCGATGCCAACGCAATAAACCTGGCCTTTATCGCTTCGGCGAAAAGAGGTAAAACTGATTTTTTACGCATTCTTTTGAATAAAGGGGCGGCAATAAACAAGGTTGGTTTACAGGCATTGAAAGCAGCGACAACTTCCCGCTTTCTGAAACCCATATTTGAAAAAGACCTGAACAACACGGTAGAGTATTTACTTGACACAGGTGTCGATGTAAATGAAAAAGACAAGTCTGGCTGGACAGGATTGCTATGGAGTGCAAAACATGGAAAGACTTCAATGGCTCAGACCTTACTGAACCGAGGAGCTGATGTTAATGCCAGATGTGAATGCCCATCTTATAATAATGGAGGCTGGACAGCCTTAATGATTGCCGTAAAGGATAAAAACAATAAACTTGTATCACTCTTACTCAGTAAAAGAGCAGATATAAATAAGAAAAATAAGCGGGGTGAAACCGCATTAATAATAGCCTCTCATAAAGAAAATACAGATGCTATACGAGCCCTGGTTGCAGCAGGTGCTGGTATAGACGAAAAAGATAACGCAGGCCGGAGCGCCATTTCTATTGCCAGAAATAATAAGCATACCGATATCATTAAACTACTTAAGCAGACAGGTAGGTAAGTTTTTTGTGACTTAGGTCACACGCGTATCTCTATGGTTATGCTTTAATTCATCAAAATTCAAGTTGCTCGAATTACTCTAAAATTAATTCTGCTTCAACAGTAATCGCATTGTGCGGCTGTTATGTTTTAAACAAGAAGTAAGCCGAAATATCGGTATGTAAATAATGGATATATTCATGTTGTTTCTAAAGTTTTTCTGAATATCTCTGTCCACAGATTTGCTGGGCAGTTTCAGGCTTAATTTATAGATTTTAATAATATTGAATCAATTTATTATGCCGCTCCGCAGGTTATTTTAAATAAATATCAAATTGATAACACACTGAATTACAATATCGATTAACTGAAAATTAAAAAAATATCATCAAAAAGGTTATTAGTATGAGTTTAATAAGTTCTATTTCTTCACGCTTAAAAAGTTTTTCAACATTTATTGTTTTATCCTCTGTCTTATTGTTGCAGGCATGTGGAGGTGGAGGCGGAGGTGCTTCAACTGCAACTAGCTATACGGTTGGTGGTGGTGTATCAGGTCTCAGTGGTACTCTGGTGCTCCAGAATAATTATGGTGATGACATTACTCTTACTGCCGATGGTCGTTTCAGCTTTGGTATTAAATTAGAAGACTCGATAGGCTATAACGTAAGCGTTCAGGCACAGCCTGCTAATCCAGATCAGATCTGTACGGTTGCCAATGCGAATGGCATTGTCAGTGGTGCAGATATAGAGAATATCAGTGTAAGCTGTGAAAATAGTTATTCTATTAGTCTTTCTATTTCAGGTCTGCTTGGAAGTGGACTGGTTTTGCAAAATAATTCAGGCGATGATCTTTCAATAACAGCGGATGGCGATTACACATTTTCATCAGGTGTCGCTAATGATGCAGCATATAATGTAAATGTATTAACACAGCCAGCAAATACAAACCAGTTTTGTAGTGTTTCAAATTCAATGGGTATCATTGCCGGTGGAAATATTGCCAATATAAATATTACCTGTGAATTAAGCTACGTTATTAGCGGAGCTGTAACCGGGCTCAGTGGTTCAGGGCTTGTTTTGCAGAATAATAATGGTGATGACCTGGTTATAAATAGTAATGGCAGTTTTTCGTTTAGTGGTACATTGCCTGATGCATCGAGCTATTCAATTTCAGTTTTAACAAATCCTGCGGGTTTAAGCCAGCAATGTATGGTAACAAATAACAGTGGTACTATTAGTGCGGCTGATGTATCCGGTATATCCATTAACTGTGTAACAAATTCATTTCAGGTTGGTGGTACGGTTTCAGGGCTGGCAGGTTCTGGTTTAATGTTACAAAATACTGCAGGTGATAGTTTGTCCATTAGTGCAAATGGTGCATTTTCATTTGCGGCACCTATAACAGATGGTTCAAATTATAATGTTAGCTTATTGGCACAGCCCACAAATCTGAGTCAAATCTGTACAATAACAAATGCATCAGGAACCATGTCTGGAAGTAATATTCAGTCTATTAGTATCAACTGCGTGACTGAATTTTTTACTATAGGGGGATCAATTGGTGACTTTGCAGGCAGCGGCCTGGTGTTGCAGAATAATGGAGGTGATAACATAACCATTAATGCTAACGGGGCTTATTCATTTCCTGCTGCTCTTGTAGATGGCTCATCCTATGCGATTAGCATACTCACGCAACCGACAGGTACCACCGCAACCTGTTCTGTCATTAATGGAGCAGGCTTGTTAAGTGGGGCAAATGTAAGCAATGTTGTTATTAGCTGTAAACCGCTTACATCAAACTATTATTTTTCTGCTAACGATGGAGTGAATGGCATTGAGTTATGGAAAACAAATGGTTCTGCAGCAACAACTGTTCTATTAAAAGATATAAATACTGCTGGTAATTCAAATCCTGGTAATTTTATTGAATACAATGGCGCAACATATTTTACAGCGAATGATGGTAATGGAATTGAGATATGGAAAACTACTGGTACAGAAGCCTCTACAGTAAAAGTAACCAATATAAGACCCAGTACATCAGATGATGCAATGTCATCTTATTCTTTTGAAACAATTATACTAAATAATAAACTATTCTTTACTGCTAATGATGGTGTTAATGGTGATGAGCTATGGTCTATAAACTCATCAGATAATGCAACGCTTGAAGCAAATATAAATCCAGGCAGTGCTTATAGCTACCCTCTGTGGTTTGTTAATTATGGGGGGCAATTATATTTTTCGGCTACTACTGCATCTACCGGGTATGAGTTATGGCGTTTTGATGATAATGCAGGCAACGCCACATTAGTAAGCGACATACTTACAGGGACAAGTTATGGACAAGCCAGATCAAGCTCACCAACAGATTTAACGGTATATAATGGCAAAATTTATTTTAGAGCCACCAGAGATATAGGGGGTGGGCTTATTGATACTGAGCTTTTTGTATATGATGGCGTGGCAGGGACGAGATTATTTAAAGAAATAAGCCCGGGCACTACTAGTAGTAATCCTTCGGGCTTTATATCCACACCTTTAGGCTTATTCTTTCCGGCTTCAATTGATAATACCAAGGGTAATGAATGGCATATAGTCAGAAGTAATGGTAGTGAATCTCTACTGAAAAGTATTAATACATCTACAAATAACTTTTACGGACTAGATGGTTTTGCTGCTGGCGTATATGTCAATAGCACTTTTTACTTTCCGGCATTTGATGGTAATTATGTGCAAATATGGAAAACAAATGGAACCAATGCGGGCACTACAAAAGTCACAACCTACACGAGTCTTGGAACCAGTGTTGGCGAGGTTCGAACTTTTGGTGATGGTTCCTTAGGGAGAAACAATGAGTTTGTAGCAGATACTGCTAACGGGCTGATTTATTTTAGAACCTCAACAAGTATATGGGTGCTAGACACACAGGATGATAGTGTTGTAAAGCTTATGG
>QIDK01000026.1 GCA_003228405.1 Gammaproteobacteria bacterium
GTAAGTTATTATTCTACCAAAGGTTTTTTGGTACCATATTTCCTACCGATATGACATACCAAAAATAAAGGGTGCGCGGCAACCCCTTTTTGAGATTTTCCCGAATTGTTAAAGAGCAGGTTCTTCGACTGGTAAGAACGAGACCAGCCGCAGTCCGTCCATGTCGACTGGAATGCGTCGATTCTCACCCATTGTCTGGAAATCAAAACCCGATTCTGTATTGGTCGCCCAGGCCATAACGATATTGCCCTCACCCAGGTCAGCTTCCATATATTGCCAAAGAGTTTCACGGATTCGCTTTGACACATCACCAATATAAACACCGGCACGTACTTCCAGCAACCAGATTGCCATTCAGTAATAACAACAGTCATAGCCATTATTTAACCACCACTTCGATGGCCCTCATCCCCGATTGATTCCGCATTGGGTATAGCGGGTGGTACAGACTCTTCAGGCGGTTTGGGTAGCTCAATCTCACCCGCTGATAACACATCTTCAATTGCTGGAATAATTTTCTTAAGTAACCGTGATTCGCGAAAGGCATCCCGGCAGGCATGCCGTACTTCTTTGTCTGGATGGGAAGGTGAGTGGGCTGCAATTTTAAAAGCCATCGGCACAACAGTATCAAATTTAAACAAATCTGCAATATCGTAGACAAAAGACAGTGGCTTACCGGTATGAATAAAACCAACTGCAGGCGCGTAGCCCGCTGCCAATACTGCTGCTTCGGTTATCCCATATAAACAAGCAGTAGCCGCGCTGATGCATTGATTAACTACATCACCTTTTTTCCAGTCTTTCGGATCATAACGGCGGCCATGCCATTGCACGCCATGGCGCTTTGCCAGAAGTTGGTACATCTTACGTACTCGCGCACCTTCAATGCCACGCAATTGTTCCACACTACGCCGTTTCGGCGCCTCTTCACCAAAACGGACTTCATACATCTTACGGACGACTTTTAGCCGCAAGGTATCATCCAGTGCTAACTTGGCTTGATACAATAATCGATCTGCCCGTGCCCCACCTGGTTGACCTGATGCATAAACTCGCACCCCGGCCTCACCCACCCAGACCAGTAACGTCCCGACTTGGGCTGCCAGTTTGGTCGCTGCATGCGAAACTCGGGTACCGGGCTCTAGCATAATGCAGGCAACCGAACCGACTGGAATGTGTGTACGCACGCCAGTTTTATCGATCACAACAAAGGCGCCGTCCTTAACATCGATCTGACCGTATTCGATAAAGATCATTGAGACGCGATCTTTCATGGGAATGGGCTTAATCGGCAGAAACACAAGGATCTTGCTTGGTTACGCTAGTTGCTGATAATATTCTTGTAATTATCAACACAACAGGATTATTTATTTAGTGAATCAAGGTAATTCTGTATGTATTTTCTGATACCCAAAAAATCATTTTCAATCACCCGCCATACCTGTAATGGATCAACACCATCATATTGATGGATTAATACATCTCTGAACCCAGCAACTTGCCGCCAGGGCACGCTAGGTATATTTTGTTTTACATCACTCGGTAAACGCTTGGCCGCTTCACCAATAATTTCAAAATTCCGATATACAGCATCCTGAATCAAGACATTGGACAAAAAAGCATCTTTACCTTCTTTCGTAAATTGCTCGATCTTATCCAGACTTTCAATAATATGAACAAGATACAGCCGCGCATCTTTCATATAGAAACAGCCTCTTTAATTATTTTGTCCTTTATAACTCTATGAAGTTTGTCTGGCGTCACTAAATCTATTTTTCTGCCCAATAAATCTTCAATTTCCTGAGTCAGGGCAATACGATCCAGCAAACTGGTATTGGCGTCTAAATCTGCCAGTATATCCACGTCACTGTCTGGGCCAGCGTCGCCTCTGGCCATAGAGCCAAACACACGTATATTTGAAGCGTTGTACCGCCGCGCAATTTCTTTTATGGCTTCTCTATTGTTGGTAATTAATGTGCTTAATGGCATGAGTTTTACCTGTTTTGAATGTATGTATATTCACTAGCGTCCGGTTAAATCATTTAAACATCTCGATTAGCGTCTATGAAACATCAAGTTACAACGGATATAGGGTGTCATCGACTTGAACGCGAAGCATAACCTGTGGCGCTTATAGATCAATAAGTTACAGTTATAAATCGTCAATATTATAGCTAACCGGACACTAGCTGATGTATATTGATGTATATTATATCATTGATAGTATGTAATAAGCATCGTTCAAACTCTTCGTATAAGCAGCAAACCGCAGCCAAAGGCTCTATGTTTAGCCGTTCTGCGTATACGTTCTATCACCGGGCACAACATATAGATACCCCTGACTAAAGCCGGGATTCTTTGGCTACGCCCGCCGCTTCGCGGCATCACAGCTCCTTACGGAGCTGACTCAATACCAATTTCCCGAAGCCTCAATTGGCATTGATAGCTCATTCATCCACGGCTAAAGCCGTGGTATTCTGTCTTCGACCGCATAAACTTAAGTAAAGCAAGGCAGGAGACATGTGTTTCTTCACGCCTTTGCATCATTGATAACAACGCGCCTCTGACCACGCTCACGTTTATCTATCGCATAATCCAACGGAACATCCATCAATGTGTCAGCTCCTTCTGAAAAAGACGAAACCTCCTTTTGATAGGTAAAAACATCAAGCTCTTTTCCATCTAACAATGTGTTACTAACTTCATTAACAGTATTAAATACCCCAGCAAAAACTGGCGCACTGGGAATACAGGTTTTTCGGCCAAGCCAGATACCCCAACAGGGATCTAGCAGGTCTTTTTTAAGATCGTTTGCCACATTTTCCTTTATTTGAAGCAAAATAATAAAATCTGCATCACAGAGATATTGCCGATAAGTCATTACTGCATGTTTGCTCATTTTTCCCGCTGCTGTTTTTGTCTTTTCTACTGTGTGAAAATCCTCTATACGTCTTACGTTAACCTGCCATGTTTTATCACCCGAAGACTGGCTACGTGGTAAGGCTATAGCGGTCATTAAACTATCGGACACACTTTCTAAAAAACACTTCTCTTCCTCAGTGCCACGTGCCAGCCCTTTAGCTGCACAGCACAAACCTAATACTGCGCTTTTGGTTGGAAACAGGCCGGAATTTCGATAAGTATACTCACTATTAAAACCCCATGATTGCATCACACCACTTAAGCGAAGCGCCAGAAGTTTATTATTCGACATGATTTACCAGCTCCGCGATGAATTGTTCAGAATTCAATACTTCATCTGTAGCATTTACTTTTTTGCCATCTTTATCGGATTCTTTATATTTGTCTTCTAATAACACAGCTCTGGCAATTTGATTTTTGTCCAGGCTCCAGGTTTTTTTCTGCTGTTCTTCTTCTTTTATCAGCTCATTAATTGATGAAGCCATGACACCTTTACCTACGCCAGTCCAGACAGGTTGTTCAAAGGCGTTAATAAGTTGAACCGGATGTCCTTTATCTCGAACAATGCCCAGTACATAGGCGGGTCGTGTATAGCCATTCATGGAATTTTTTCTACCTGAATTAGATTCAGTCATTCCTGGCACTGCTTCCAGTGTTGCCTGAATAAATGTTGAAACAACCTCTTTTCGTTCCTCTAGTGTCATGGGCGCGAGGTGTTCTTTGTCTGCTAACATGCCCAGATTAAGCGCCGCGAAACGATAATAAACTGAGGAATTAAATTCCAGAGTACCCGTCATGCCTGCCCCGGATTCGCCCTTTTTCTGCCAGTCATCCACTGCTGCGAAAAAGTCCAGCTCATTATCAACTTTATGTGTTGAAATTGGATGGTTAAACATGGTTGCGCCTTCAATTGTCAGCGAGTGATCATTGGCAACCATGCGACCAAACAATGATATATCCGCGGCATCTTTTAAAACATTCATACCCACCTTTTTTACTGCTTTATTTGCATCTTCAAGTTCAACATATTTCTCGGCCAGTGCTTTTATCTCAGCAGAACTCGTAAAGTGAACTGTTTTAACACGCAGCACTCCAGTCTTCTTTTCTGCATCTTTATCAAGCGTTCCAATCACTTCAGCAATCTTTTTGGCAACTTCCAGTGCTTCTTCATCATTTCTCCCTAGTTCAATCAATTCATCTCTAAGGGGCTCAATAATCAACCGAGAACGTTTGCCCTCAAAGTAAGGGCTTATTTCGTGGGCATATTCTCGTATAGCCCGCTTCCAGCTCTGGCTGGAAACTCTGGCTCTTTGCACACCACCAAAAAATGCGGTTTTAGGTGAGCCTAAATCATCACGGTTCAGGCAAGTTACGGGTACAGATTGCAAGATATGTAGCTCTAAGTGTTTCATGTTATTTTCCTTAAATTAGTTAACAGTCAAATTTGCGCAGGTTTAATCATCAGCAAACCAAATCCAAAACCCTTGGCTGTGCCAATACCCTTACGAAATGCTTCTTTAAATACTGAGTGTTCGGCCACATGCAAGGCGCCTTGAAACCGTACACCGATGTGTAATCCCTTCTCACCTTTACGATTAAAACGATGGTCAACAGGTTTATCTATTTGCAATGGAATATCGTCTCTCAGGACAAAACCATGATTACTGGATTTTCGTATTATCCATTCCAATTGGGCTTCATTATCCATTAGCGTTAGGCGTTTCCCGTGCCTGGTATAGCCACCTTTACCGTCCGGCTTTTTAACTGTTTTCGTCGGGTTGGCATAAAGATCAAAATAATAATCAGACTGAGATAAATAGCTTTCATCAATTTCTGATACCTGCCACTGTTCACTACTACACCAGTCTGGTTTATTGGGCTGGTAATCCGATACCAGCAGCAGCTCGACATAGTTTGGCTTCTGCGTGTAACGGCTTAAGAATGGAGTAGAGCCTTTTTCTTTTTCAGGTCTTTTATTCCTTTCTTCCAGCTCAGGATGATGAGAAAAAACTGACCAGGCTTTTTTGTGCCATGCATAATTGTCATTGATTTTCTCTTTGGCAAGCTGATCATAGGGGAGCATTATTTTAACCAGATTAGTCATCTGAACTACCCTCATTAGCTGTCTCAACAGATACCACTTCCTCGCCAGCATTTACCTTCCAGAATTCTTTTCCCCATGCCAGTTTGATTCTTTCTTTTTTATAAGAATTCCAATTCAAGAGGTCTTGCGTTAACTGAACATAATTGACAGGTATTTCATCCCTTTTTGCTCTTAATACCAACCGTTTGACACGTGCGAATATCTCATCGCCATTGGCGGCTAACGCATATAGAAAATTCCTTGAAATCGGCCCTGATTCACCTTTAGCCATTTTCTGCTTTTCATCTGAAACCAGTAATTGATAACAAAGACTACCGAAATTGCCAGTATTAGTGTTCTTCGGGTGATGAGCAAATAAGCCCGCGACTGTTTGGATTGCTTTCATTTGATAAGGTTTATCAAAATTAACAAACCGGCTTAGTAATGGCCATGTTGCCTGCGCCTGACTTTCAATCAGACCTTTACGCAATGTCGCCAGCTTGCCTCTATCGTTTTGCATGCCTTGCAAATACTGCACAAAGCCCTCGGTAAATGTCTGACTCATGCTACCTCCTGCTGATTTGATTTAGATGGATACAATATCTGCCACCCAGCTACATAGGCACGTATCTGGCGGGGACTTTCCTGTGAACAAAGCGTCTGAAATGTTTCTCGCACTGCGAGATTGATCGCACCTAACCAAGCCTTTTTAGCTTCCTCTCGTGTTTGATCCTGGTCGGTTCCCAGCAATGAAATGTAATTCATTAATAGGTGGCGTTGTTTTTCTATTAGAGTCCAGTAGTGATTAATTACATTCTTCCTGAAGATGTTGCGAAGTTTTCTATCAGTTTCTGACGTGCTATTTTCAACAATTCGTTTTACTCTTCCTTTCCACTCATCATCAACAGTGATCCTATATTTTTCTACTCCTTTAAACAATGTGTAAGACTTTTTTTCGCAAACTTTAATATTCGATTCATAAGCGTGTTGATTTGCACTACCAAGCATAAATGCAGGTATATGTACTTTTGATTCTACTAAATCTAATATTTTCGCTACATTCTTAGAATCTCTAGTTTGACCAACAACCAATATATCGAAACTTTCTGTTTGACTCAGATATTTTAATGACAGAGCACCACCATTTGACCCCTTACTTCTTTTTGAAACCAAAGCCGATATTTCACGCCATGGTGCATTAACACCAGATTTCAACAGCGAGTACTCACCTTCAGAATTAATCAATACCGTTGATGATGGTTCAGGCTTAAAATCTCTATAAACTCTTTTGCTGTCCGCCTTTTTTTTCGGTTTAGTTGAATATTGAAAACCTTTGCAATATATAAAATATGGTGAATTTTCTTTTAGCTTACAAAACCTGCTAAGTGGTACTAATCGTCCAAGATATGTATTTACTGAATTATTAAATGATTCCTTATCTGCGAGGCATTTTGGTTCGTTTATTTCCCAAACAGGCTTGCCCCATGAATTATCGCCATAAAACTCACCGCAAGTCTCCTTATCTATTAAATTGGAATGAATTGTCTTAATTAGAGTATTTTTTACCACGAACGTATGAAGCATATTCTGATTTGCACATGGTGCATCCATAGCACCACTACTATGACTTATTAATTCACCATCTAATTTTGCTGATGATTGCGTACCAGATGGTGAATAATTGACAAAAGTAATCAATGACACAGCAAGGCTTCTATTCAGCATTTTTCTATTGACAGTATTACTGTTTAAGGCGCTAGCAGCGCCGTGGTCAAATAAAGTTGAACCATTTTCCCCAACTGCCAACGTGCTATCCAGCTTGGTTACTGAAGGGCCGGTGCTTTCTTCATTGCCAGGCTCTAGTTTTCTAACCTGTAAAAAAGGCTTTATATTATCAAACAAATCAAATCTACTTTTCCATTTATTTAAATAACTTAAACCGGGTTCTGGTATTTTATTTAACAACTCATTCCACTCATCAACATCCTTCGGCCCATCCAACGCAGCTTGCACAACGCATATCAAAAACCGCATTACACTAACCCGCTCATGTGGCCGCAGGACTAAATCCAGCCATTCATCGGGCTGTTCAAATAGTTGATTCATGCTGATATAACAAAGCTGGTTATTGCTATTGGTTACCGGCAACCAGGGATCAGTCACTAGATTCATCGCTATCTCCTTTATCGCAGGTTTGCACTATACCCATAGTTTCATCCCATCGAATAGCCATATTTTCTTTTAAGCTCTGTATAATTAACTGGTTATCCTCTCCAAGCAATGCCAGACAATGTTTTCCTTTCATATAAAAAGACAACGCAGATTCTTTTTTTACAAACTCGTAAGGCCAGGCATGCACTCGTACGATATTTTCATGTATTGCACGTGCATCATGTATATTAAATTTTTCAATGGGCAAAGAAATAATGGAATTATTAAGTAAAACTATTTTGTCAGGATTTATTTTTTTTGCTATTAATAATGGCATAGTTTCTATTTCAATCAGACGGGTTTGCTTTCCCTCCTGATCGTCTAAAGCCAACCTGGAAAATAACCTTGTATTTTCCTCTGCCATCCTTCTTTCAGCAAATCCATCCCCCTCCAGTTCACCAGATAGCGTTACCCAGGATTCAGGATCGTTTGTATCATTTAGATAGGTTGACTCTAAAAGTTTTCTTATATCTGTATCGCCGTCTTCATCAGCCAGTTTTATTATCTCAAATCGATCCAATGTCTCGTAGGTTTTCAGTAACACATAAGGATGATAAACCTTAGCTTTTATACCAAGTGCCTTTTTTAGCTCGTTGCAATTTTCTTCTCGCAGTTCAGCAAGGCTTTTTGATTCTTCAATAATCCATATTTCAGGCTGTTCTACAGGTCTTGCTTCCTGTGGCCTAACATCCATATGCCGCCATAAACGCCCCATTCGTTGCAACAACATATCCATTGGTGCCAACTCACTGACAAGAATATCAGCATCTATATCCACACTCTGTTCAACAATTTGTGTTGACACCAGGATACAGCCCTCGTTACCTTTAAAGTTTTTCCCCAATCTTTCCATCCAGTATTCTTCCTGCTGCTGACGGATGAAATGTGGAAAACGGGAATGCAGCAATCCAATCTCCAGTTTATTATCAACCTCGATTAATTGGCTAAATATTTTCTGTGCTGCATTAACTGTGTTGCACACCCATAATATCCTTGCACCTTGTCGTGCAGCTTCAATCGTCTCTGGGATTAACTGGTTCTGTTTTTTAAAAATACGTTTTACTGCGGGCTTTGGTGCAGGCATTGACCTTTGGGGTATTATCAACTCTCCGGTATTTGTCTTGCCAGTAATTAATGGGTAACCGTTTTCCTGTACTTCATCCTCTTGAGCGTGAATTATTTTATTTCGGACATTGGGCAATAATGTCGCAGACAAAATGATGATGGTGCAACCGAGTTTTTGTAATTCATCACATAAGCAATTTACCAGAGTACCGGTAAACTGATCATAGCTGTGAACTTCATCAATAATTATCACCTTGCCCGATAAGGCAAAACGCCTCACAAAAAAGTGTTTCACTGCAACTATTGACATCAGCGCTTGATCAATCGTGCCTACCCCAAAATTAGCAATCAGCGCTCTTTTGGCTGAGGCAAACCAATCGCGGCTGGTAGTTGCATCACCATTGGCTTGCTTTAACAATGTTTGGACAGGTTTGGGTTGATAATAATCATCTTCTAACCATGCATTAGCGTGTGCAAGTCGAGTTTTGTCGGAATTTGAGGTGATTTTTTCTACAAACTCCTTAACTCGAAGATGTATTCGGTTTGAAGTGAGTTGTGTCGGTAGCGCAAAATACAGCCCTGATACCTGCCCTGATTGCAGAAGCTTATAAGCGCATGCTAGTGCTGCCTCTGTTTTCCCCAGCCCCATTGGAGCTTCTATTACATAAATCCCCGGTTTTGTAATGACGGCCATGGCTTTCTGTTGCATGTCATTTGCACCAAAGCCAAATATTTCTTCAAAACTTAAATTACGATTTATCTGTGGCTTGCTTAGTCCGATACTTTCAACTGCAAGCCTAGCTGATTCTCTACTGTTTTCTGAATTCAGCCCTCTTTCTACAGGAAAATGTTTTTCATCAGAGCCAATCCAGTCGGCCACACTGGTCAAGCCCATCAGCCAGGGTACAATGGTATCTGTCTTTTTTATTTCAGCAAGAGATATTTTGCTATCAAATTCTAATTCTATAGCTTCGATTATCTGATGCCGCTGTCTATGCCATTCATTGATCAAAGGGGTTAAATCACCACTTCCATAATTTTCGGCCCTGTACATTTTACCATGATGTGCTCCAGCAACCATCGCCCATGCCACGGCTTCTGATTGTTTGATGCCACGCAACTGAAGTAATAATTGTATTGAGTCCTGACTGTGTTTTTCATGTCGAACATCTTTCTGAGCTTCCCATGCTTCGCGTTTTGCTACTAATGTCAGATTTTCACGTTCAAGCCACAGGATACACTTCTGAAGAAAACCGGGTGACCATTTTCCTACATCATGAATAGCTACAATAACTGCAGCAGCCAATGGGGTAATTTCAGCATGGGGTATAGTTTGGTTTTGATTGACTAGCTCGAGCGCCACCCAGCCAACATGCCTACAGTGTTCAAACACTGATAAACCAGGATTTTTTTCTGAATCGGTTTTAGCCCAACCGCTTGTTTTCGGGTTAAAATTAATCATTATTCCACCACATCCAGACAGTGATAAGGCAGCAGGTGATAACTGTTGTCTTCTTTGCCGGCCTTCCCCCAGTATTTGTAATAAAGCGGTCTGTCGTTTGTGTTTGTCATCGTCTTATTATCAGTGCTCACTCCCTAATTTCGCGAGGTTGTGGAATAATCCTGAGATACCAGCCAACAGTGATATAACCTCAATGTTATACCAGCAAAACTCATCCATAAGCATATCTTTGCTCAGCGCTATTCACAGGCACCACAACCTAACGATTAAATTTATCTCTATTCCCCACCACCCAAACCAATTCACTACGTGCTCTTGAACGTATCCAGTGGCAACTCACGGCGGTATTTTTTGAGGCGGTTTTTCTCAGCAGCTTTTTCACCGCATTAAGCCTTTCCTGGGTGATCACGGTTTGCCAGGCATTATCCCCAATACGATTAACGAAGCTGTCGAGCACGCGCCGAGCTCGATTGAGCGTCTTTTTCTCGTACTGGGAGACAAAGGTGACCATCATTTAGTTTCACCTTTGGTTTTCTTGATGCGCTTTTTCTTGCCAGGCGGTAAATAGTTATCGGAGGTAATCACTTTTTTACCTGTTTTTTCCTCCAGATCCTTGCGGGCTTTTTTTGCAATGTTGCCGCCTGTTTTTGCTGCGGTTTTATTTTCATCCATGCCCGTTGCATTTTCAGTTTCGGCAATCTGGCGGGTGGATAATTCGGCCAGCGCGGTAAAGATTAACTCTGCCTCACTCATGTGATTACGCAAATTCTGGCTTTTCAACTCTTTTAGATTTTTATGGTTTTTTACGCTTACCCCGGACCATTCTTGATGAATGATATTGGTGAGAATAGCGAATTCTTCACCTTGTTTAATCTCATGGTCACTCCAGTAATCAGTGAGTTTGTTGCGGGTTTCCTGCCCCGTCATGCGTTGTTGGATCCATTTTTTGCTACGGCCATGTTTTTGCCAGGTTTGTCTGGCACGATCAAGAGACCTTGCGGGATCGGCCATTTCCTGCATTCGCTCGTAACCTACCTTGGCCAGCCAGAGCTTGATTGGCTCGGCTTTGCGGCTGGGTACGGATTGCACCAGACGTAGCAAGGCTTCAGCCGTGGCGACATCGGTAAGGTATTGCTTACCATCGGCGGCCGGTAACTTCAGTTGGTTACAATTTGTAACCAACTCACTTCCTTCCTTTTTTAGCCTGTTTTTCAATACCTTCCAGTAATTTCTGGCCGCCTTATAATCATCCTGTTGGGTCAATACCTGTACAATGTCAATCACCGAAAACCACCAGATTTCAGACTCTTCGTCGTATACTCGGCGAATCTGGTAATTCTCAAATAATGTCATGTCTGTTTTCATTTAATAAATCCCAGATAGTTAATTTTGTGATGAAAAAACAGATTAAAGCATTGGGAATTATCATAATCCTTTACATCGCATAGTAATACTGCCGCCCCTGCTTCTTGTGCCCATGTCCTAGTCCTGATCTTTGTTTGTTTTGCTGGCTATTGTTGATTGCTTCACCAGTTTGTCAAAATCTGATTCGTGCTGGTAATCCTGTTCTATACGAAATTGCTCATATTCTTTTTCCGCAAGGGCTTTGGCTACTTCAGCGGAAACATCCCCAGGGTTATCCAGCACTTCGTAATCATTAAACCGTAAAAAGGCATCCAGCTTTTCCACCCAGTCTGCCATTTGCATTAATCGCTGCTTTTTGGCCTGCAATTCTGCGAAGTCGAGATACATCACCACGATATGGTTAAGTTCATTCAACTCTTGTTCATTCAGGTAGTTTTTCGCAATGGCTACATCACTTTTAAGAATTTTCCCTTTGGGAACGTTTTTCCATGTGGTTAATCCCATGTATGGCTGGTTTTTGTCGACGCGCTGTTTTACCACTTCTGCCGCTGTCATACCGTGTATGGCCCAGTGCAACTTGTTTTGCACTGTGGCATAAAAAGTTTGAGTGAGTTCTGATGCCGGATCATAGTCTGCCGAGCACTGGGCATATATATCGGTTATCTTCTGATAGAACCGGCGCTCT
>QIDK01000095.1 GCA_003228405.1 Gammaproteobacteria bacterium
CCCCAGTTACTATTGTTGATTAAAATCAAATAACTTTCTTTACGAAAAGCCCATAATTTATATGTATAAAAATAGCAATAATGATTTTTAAGCTATTTCATGAGGGCTGATTAGTATGACATGTTACAACCCGGGTTGCCTGGGTAATTATGATTTTGACAAGATTGCGTTATTTGCACGAAAACGATTTATTGAAGGCATCAATACCATTGAATTGATGAATAGTGCCCAGTCTGAACGTGAAAAAGAAGAAATTGCTTTAGTCGCCATGCTGGATTTAAACGATAAAACAGTTAGCGACCTGAGACTTAATTGCAAACATGCCGGTGTATGCAAAGTCACAAATTGCAGAAACAAACTAAAAAAAATGATAAATGAGGGCATGATTACACAAAATAATGCCCTGATTTAACTGATTTTATCGAAACATATAAAAACGATAACACTAAACTTAAGTCAGGATAACCACAATCACTGGTTTTTCGTAGGTTGGCGCTGAGGCACGAAGCCCAACAGTGCTGACAGATCATGCCGTTATTGTTGGGGTTCGCAAACTCACCACCAACCTACAGCGCAAGCTAAGGGCAGCGACTACTAAACAACAATTAGCGTTCTTTTTATACGGCTGGTTAATATCTTTGCTACAATTTTTCAGACATTTTCTTCTTCTACAGTTTAAACTATACCCATATGAACACACTAGAAGTCCCGCAGGGACAATTTACACTTAACCTCTACCCCATCAGAAAAAATGAACAGCTACGTGCCTGGGATGCTGCAGATGAATATATTCTGCAGCATCTGCATGAGCATTCAATAGTCTCCGACTCTACAAAAGTTATTATTTTAAATGATTCATCTGGCGCCCTGAGCATTGCACTTGCATCCTGTAAACCCTGCACTATCTCTGACTCATATATATCTCAACAGGCTATTACTGAAAATTTAAAAATCAATAATATCGAGCCAGAAAATATTAGCCTGCAAAATATTTTTCAACCCATAAATGGCATAGCTGATCTGGTTATTATAAAAATACCAAAAAATCTGGCGCTGCTCGAAGATGAGCTATATCGAATACGTGAGCACTGCAATGAAAAAACTGTAATTCTAGCGGCCGCCATGATTAAGCACATTCACACCTCTACACTTAAATTATTTGAACGTATTCTGGGGCCAGCGACAACCTCATTAGCCCGCAAAAAAGCGCGTCTGGTGCACTGTGAAGTTAATCTAGCACTTGTTGCCGGTGAGTCACCCTACCCGAGCCAGTATACCCTGGATATAACCGGGGACGTTTATAGTAATCATGCCAATGTATTTAGCCGTGAAAAGTTAGACCTGGGTAGCCGTTTTATGCTTGAGTATATTCCGCAATCTGCAAGCTATAACCACATACTTGACCTCGCCTGCGGCAATGGTGTGCTTGGTATAGCCGCTGCACAGCTTAACCCTCAGGCAAAAATCAGTTTTGCAGATGAATCATATATGGCAGTAGAATCTGCAAGAATAAACACTCAACAACTGCTGGGTAATGAACCGCGCTTCGATTTTAAAGTAACCGATTGCCTGCAGGGCATAAAAGACAATTCGCTCGATTTAATTTTAAATAACCCTCCCTTTCATCAAAATCACGTTGTCGGTGACTTTATCGCCTGGCAAATGTTTAATGAAGCAAAACAAAAACTAAAACCAGGCGGAGAACTCATTATTGTCGGCAACCGACACCTTGGTTACCATATAAAATTAAAAAAATTATTTGGCCGCTGCGAAATGATAGCAAGTAATAAAAAATTTGTTATTCTTAAATCTGTGAATAAATAATGACGCGGACTTTAATCAGCAGTGCGTCACGACATATTACTGAGTCAGAAATAAAGCACATTGCAATAAGTTATAGAAAAATAGCAGCTGTAGGAGTTAGCTTTAGCTGACGATGCGTCTGGCGATGCGAAGCGAGCCGATAAGCTTAACGGCTTATAAATTAATTCAGTATGAAGTGCGAATTATACGCAAATGGTTGCTGCTGAATTTCAATAACCCGACCCGTACTTTTCTCTACCAGTTTTCTCAACTTTATTATGCCACCAACATGTTGAATGATTGCGCTGTAAACTTTGGAATCATGGCCTGGTATAAAATCACCTCCACGAGTCATTTCACAACATCCGCATGCACATAATTTGGGAATTATTTTTCTTGGCATTTAAACCTCTGTTTTATATTTTGTGTAACTATAAGGTACACTCAGGGGTAACCCGTGGCCTGTCATTATGTGCCATTGACTAATCATTTCATGCCAAAACAGTCATTTTGAGAACTTTTCAACATCTCGGAACTCTGCCTCAGATTTTGTGAACCTGAGAAAGGTACTGTAGCTTATGACCCGATGATGCAGGCAGATAAAGTCGAGGCAGCTAACCAGTTTATTAGATTCTTTTAAACTTTTGGTTCTTCTCCGGTCTTGTGTATAAAACATCAGAATAACAAACTCTGTCGTTCCCGAATGTTTGTATCGGGAACCCAGTGGCTTTACAGACCTCATAGACACTGGATCCCCGACACAGGCAATCGGGGATGATGACAATTATTTTTTGTTTGCAAAACAGGTATCAACTATTAGTGGCTAACTTTATTCTCAGCTTAATATAAACATATCAATACGTTAGATAAAGCGATCATTCGTTGTCTATACACAAGACCGCAGAAGAGCCAAAATAACCACAATTTATTCTTTAAAATCAATTGGTTATATCGATAAGGCCCATTTCATAATTTACCGCAGGAATAAATAACATTCATTAGCATTAACTAATACTGGTGATTTTGTGCTAAAATACCGCGCATTTTGGGGGGACATGCCTTCTCCCCCACCTCGGATATAACGATATACCATGAATTTTCTTGCACTGTTTCCCTTTTTAAACTGGTTCAAATTTGTCTCCAGAGACACAATTAAAGCGGATATGATCGCCGGCTTTACCGGGGCCGTTATCGTACTGCCCCAGGGTGTGGCCTTTGCCACCATTGCCGGTTTACCACCGGAGTATGGCTTATACACCGCGATGGTGACCCCTGTTATCGCCGCCCTGTTTGGCTCTTCTCATCATCTGGTGTCTGGCCCCACTACGGCTATTTCGATTGTGATTTTTTCTGCTGTTAGCCACCATGCTGACCCCGGCACACCAGAATTTATTTCTATTGCCCTCACCATGACCTTTCTTGCCGGTGTTTATCAGCTGGGTTTTGGCCTGGCTCGTTTAGGCAGCCTGGTTAATTTTGTATCACATACCGTTATTATTGGCTTTACGGCAGGGGCAGCGATTTTAATTGCAACCAGCCAGATGAAACATATCCTGGGAATTTCTATTCCTAAAGGTGAATCGTTTGTGCATACCTGGGGGGATATTTTTAATGCCATTGGCAGCAGTAATATCTACTTAATCATTATTGGCATCGTAACCTTACTCACTGCAATATTTATCAAAAAATTTACGCCCAAAATTCCTAATCTTTTAATTGGTATGATCACTGGCAGTATCATTGCCTATGCATTTAAAGACATGACTACAGGCATTGAGCTGGTTGGTGAAATACCTGGTCGCTTTCCGCCTTTGTCTTCACCCGACTTTTCACTGGAGACGATTAAAGCTCTGGCTCCAGAAGCCTTTGCAGTTGCTCTACTAGGGTTGATTGAGGCGGTTTCTATCAGCCGGGCTGTGGCCACTAAATCGAACCAGCGTATTAAATCTAATCAGGAATTTATTGGCCAGGGAATGTCAAATTTGTTCGGCAGTTTCTTCTCTAGCTATGCAGGCTCCGGCTCATTTACCCGCTCGGGCATTAACTATGAGGCGGGAGCAAAAACACCCATGTCTGCAATATTTGCAGCTGTCTTTCTGTTAATTATAGTGCTATTAATTGCGCCATTAACCGCTTACCTTCCGGTTGCTTCAATGGGTGGTGTTATTTTACTGGTCGCCTATAACCTGATTGATTTTCATCATATTAAAATGATTCTAAAAAACAGTAAATCAGAAGCTGCTATTTTAATCACCACCTTTTTAAGCACGCTATTTCTTGAGCTGGAATTTGCAATTTATATGGGCGTGCTATTATCACTGGTGTTTTTCTTAAAGAAAACATCAACCCCTGAAATTCCTACACTATCAATCAATGTAGACAAGCAAACAGATAAACGTTGCTTTATTAATATTAATAAAAAACCCGTTAAACAGTGCCCGCAGTTAAAAGTAATTCGCATTGATATGTCGATTTATTTTGGATCAGTTAGCCATGTACAGGATCGTATTTCTCATATCGTTGAAAATGAACGTATTTACCACATTATGATTGATGCCTCACGCATTAACTTTATTGACCTCGGTGCTGCAGAAGCGATGGTCTCTGAAAACAATATTTTAAAGAAACACGGCGGTGGGCTCTATTTCGTCGGACTTAAATCATCGGTATATGAATTTGCCGCAAAATCCTGTTTTATTAAGAACATTGGTAAAGATCATTTCTTTGATTCAAAAGGCGCAGCTATTAATTCCATTTATAAAAATATGCTGGATCGTAATATATGCAAAACCTGTCATTCATTAATATTTAAAGAATGTAATGAATAAGCTGTAACATCGATACACATAAAGAAAATATCTGTTCATTAATTTATCGACTGCTACCGATAGTTATTTATATTTTATCTCTAAAAAAATCTACAAATGCTTTTACTTTTGCAGGCAGGTGCCTGCGATTGGAATAAAGTACAAATACTTCCATATTATTTAGCTGGGTATAGGAGATAGTGTAATCTTCAAAAATTTCGACCAGCTCGCCACTTGCCAGTTGTTCTCTTATTAGCTGAACAGGTATCAGCATAATACCCATATGCTGCAGTGTCATGGAAATCATAATTGACACCATATGCGTGTTTACTCGACCTTGCACATGAACAAGCTGCTCTGTTTTATTATTTTTAAATGACCACTGATTATTGTGATTAAACATAATGCAGTTGTGTTTAATTACATCGGATGGCGTGTCAGGTTTAATATGCTGCTCGAAATACTGCCCGCTGGCACACAGTACCAGTTCTATTTTTCCGAACGGCTGTGCAACATAACTGCTGTCCTGTAGCGGCCCTACTCTAAGTACAAGATCCAGCCTGTCTTCTACTATATCCTGCACTTCGTCTGTGCACTGAATATCTAACTCAATGTCTGGATAGATCGCCATAAACTCACTGAGATAAGGGGCAATTTTTATTTCTGTCCAGCCGATGGGTGCGCCTATTTTTAGCAGCCCGGAGGGAGTTTGTTTAAAGGCAGCGATAGAGTTACCTGCCTCGATAATATCTCTTTGAATTTGCCGGGACTGTCGATAATAAATTTCGCCCGCTTCGGTAAGGCTTAAGCGCCGCGTGGTGCGCTGCAATAATCGCACCCCCAGACTGGCCTCTAAAGCACTCACCTGCCGGGATACAGAGGGCTGAGATATGCCAAGCCTTCTGCCCGCTTCTGAGAAACTGCCGCTATCAGCAACCTGTATAAAAACTTGCATATAGGCCAGTAAATGGGTGTTTTCTTGCATACTTATACCAATTATGAATAAATGCTATACATAATAAACATATTATCATTTCCTCACAAATGAATAACACTATGCAGGCAATAAATACCCCTAAAGGAGAACCCGCTATGAAACAATTTGATGTGAATGGAAAAATCGCCCTGGTAACCGGTGCCAACCGTGGCATTGGCCGGGCATTTATTGAAAGCCTGGTAAAACGAGGCGCCAGCAAGGTTTACGCCTGCGCACGAGATGCGGATAGTTTTGATAGCCTGGCGGCTATTGATAACAGCATTGTTGAGCCTGTATTGCTGGATGTAACCCGTGCCGAACAAATTCAGGCATTAACCACTAAAGTGCCAGAACTCGACCTGCTTATCAACAATGCGGGCGTAGCAAATGCCTGTTTTTTCTGTGCTGACAATGCCGCTGATATCGCGCGTCTGGAAATGGAAACCAATTATTATGGCCCGCTTAATATAACCACAGCACTGCTACCCGCACTTAAGCGAAGCAAGGGCAGCATTGTAAATATCTCTTCTATCGCCGGCATTAGTAACTTCCCCAGCCTTGGCCCCTACTCTGCAACTAAAGCTGCGCTGCACTCTTTTACCCAGGGGCTCAGAACAGAACTGAATGCTTTTGATATTTTAGTGACGGGTGTCTACCCCGGCCCCATTGACACCCGTATGACAGAAGATTTTGAAATGGAGAAAGCCCCCACCAGCCAGGTAGCCGACAGAACACTTGATGGCATTGCTGAAGGCAGGGTAGAAATTTTTCCTGATAATTTCTCTGAACAAATGTATGCCGCTTTTTTAAATAGCCCGGCTGATCTGGAAAAAACCTTTGCAGAAATGCATCAGTTGTAAACATGGCCTGAAAAATTAAGCTCAGGGATGAGCTTTATATCTCAACGCAAACGCACTATCGAAACATCACCCATTTTAAGTAACTTTTGCAGCAACTAGCCCGAATGTAGCGTAGCGGAATCCGGGATCAAGCCGATACCATCCCCGGATTCCATTTCATTTCATCCAGGCTACAGGTCGCCACTCGTAGCCCGGATGCAGCGCAGCGAAATCCGGGGATTATTCGCCAAAATCAGACCGAACATCATCGTTAACAGGGCTCGCCCAATTTGGGTTTAAATAACCTTTTTGAATATAACGATGAAAAGAAGAATAGGGCCAGTCTTTAACCTGCAAAACGTGGCCATGTTTAACCGGGTTATAATGGATATAATCTACATGCCTTTGTAAGTCTGATTCATCACGGATTAGATGTTCCCAATAACGTCGTTGCCACAAGTCGTATTCACCTTTGGTATTTTTAGTCAGCGCTTCGCCCTCTTTAACTAATGAACGTGTGAATCGGCTTTTAATCGCCTGCCATCGTTTTGGGTAATCAGCATCATCCAGGGGTAGTGCCCATATTGAATGTAAGTGCTCGGGTAAAACCACACTTGCGATTATTTCAAATGGATATTTTTGTGATACCTCACGAAATGAGTCGCGTAATTGATCAATGTAATTAATTAAATGGTTTGATTGCCGATCTTGCAGGTTAACGGTAAAAAATACATACCACCTGATACGCGGCTGCGTCGATAATTGACCATATTATGATTCCATCCCTGATTGAGTTAATGCAATCAGGATTATACCTAAACCATTCCCGGATTCCATTTCATTTCATCCAGGCTACAGATCACTACTTCGTAGCCTGGATGCAGCGCAGCGAAATCCGGGGGTATTCTACGCCTGCAAGGCGGCTCTTAATTTCTCGGTTTTTCCCGAGAGATTAACATCCAGTCTTTTGTGCAGATTTTGTCGGCAGCGCTGGTAGGCGACCATGCCATCTGCTTTTTTATCCAGCTGCAGGCAGCAGCGCATAATGCCCTGATAAATAGACTCGGCTAAATCATCGACATCCAGCCCCTGTTGGTAGAGAACCATAGCCTGTTCATAAAATTGATGATCACAGAGTGTGTTGCCCAGTGTGTCCAGTTGCCTGAGAAATTTGTGACGCAGGCGTTCTCTCAGGGAGAGTGACCAGGGCGCGTCCGTATCTCTTTGCAGAAAAGCACCTGTATAAATAGTGAATATTTGATGTATTAAATCCAGACCTTTATTCAGCCGCTGGTCGCTGTTCATTTCCTGCAGCTGTTTAAATTCGTGTTCACTGTAGGTGTTCTGTGCCCGGCTGAGTAAAAATTCACGAAACAGGGGATGGTATTCATAACTGGCTTTTAATAATCCGTGGCGCAGGGTAAAAAACTGTCGATGCGCCAAATCAGAAAGAATATTTCTAGCTGAACCAATACCCGTTAATTCACGGCAAATGGCAATGTTCATTTTGGGCAACAAGGCGCTCTTTAATAAAAATTCCCGGCTGCTGTCGTCAATTTGTTGCAATACCTCGGTGGCAAAATAATTGAATACGTGATTTTCGCCTGCTTCAGACCAGTCTGTTTTTATCTCATCCAGATCTATATTCTGTTCCAGTAACAGAATAAAAAACCACGTTCTAAGAACGTGGTTTTGATTTTTAATAAAAACAGACATGCTAAAGAAACACTAAATTACGGTATGGCATAGAACATCATCGTTCCAAAGATACTTTTGAAGAAGAGTGAAAAGCTCAAAATTGGACAATAACCGGATGAATAAAAACCAGTAGGGGTTAGACAACACCTGCTAACAATCAATAAAGGCGTTGTAGTTTTCTAGTCATATTATATTTTCTATGTAACAAAATAAGAGGCGGTAACATTCTAACTTGCTACCCCCTCTCAAAACAGGCAGTCCCTGCCTTCACTTTGCAAAACAGTTTGTTAACGCATTATGATTTATTAAATATTACTTAATAAATCCATTGCAACCATAGTGTTGCAACGGATTCACCCCTTTTACGGCTGAGGAGCAGCCCCGTGATTTGCCATTATCGCCTTAAAGAATGCTGGAACTTCACGCCCGCCGTCAACATCTGCTTCTGACGCACCATCAGGATCAACACAGGGATGCACATTACCAAACACCCCTCTTGGGTTCAGCTCATAAAGCCATGCATGCAGCATCCAGAAATTTCCCCAGATATTAATTGTCTGGCCGTTAAATTCAATCTTTTGTAAATTGGGTGTGGCCTGACATTCAGCATTGCTGGTATATTGATCCAGCACCCACTCCGGGCCATTCCCCAGATCCTGCATGGTGACACACAGGCCGGCATGTGGATGCCAGAGATCTGTGTCTGTGTCGGGAAAGAAATCCGGTGGGCCACCGGCAAAGGCCTGCACCCGCTCATAATTCCACACCCCTGTCGGACTTGGCCAGTCCAGCGGGCTCAAGCCACCTGGAGCAGATGGGTCATTAAACAGAGGCACTGCTGCTTCTCCCCAGTACAATGCAGGCACCGAGCTGCCATCACCCATTACATTTACGCCCTCAGCAATAAATGGATCGGCTTTACGTAAGCCGGCAACCGCAAACTGCCCTGCCGTATTGACCCAGTGCTGCCCGTGAAAAGCAAATACACCGCCTAAGGGTTGATAGTTCATAGACTGCATCTCTTCAAAACCAGATACGTTCTGAAAATGCTTAAAGCGCTGATACATTTTAGCCAGCTGCTGATCTGTGCTGGTACTGCTTAAATCCATCTCACTTTTTGCCAGATGCAAATCCTTATGATCAAGTACACCATCTGCATTACGATCTAACACCGCAAAATATTCATGCCCGCGAATAGCATCTTTTAACATATGAATATCTTTACGAGTTACCTCACCATCACCATTAAAATCTGACACACTTAGTAATGGCTGTGCAGGGTCACTGCACTGTGCCAGCTCTGAACTCGCAGAACCCAGGGTGGGTAAACAGACGAGTGCTAAACCGCTTAAAAATATAGTTTTTTTATTCATGACATTATTGCCTCCTGGAGGGTAAAGACTATTGTTTTTATGATTTCTACCACCTGCCGAATGCCACTAACAAAATTTGTGAACAGATCACTATAAAATACATGTGCGTTCGGGCTAAACTTAGATTACGCTATGCAACAGGATGGAGTATACAGGCCATTAGTCCCAGATCATCTAGGCCAAAAGTCCTACAATAATAAGCAGAATGGAATACGAGCCAGTTATGAAATTAAAAACACTTATTGCCGATGACCACCCGTTGATACGCGAAGGCATTCAAAATGTTGTGCAACACATTGATGCAGAACATATTATTTTTCTGGCAGCAGACTTTCCCGAAGCACAGGAAATAATGAGACAGCATGCGGATATCGACCTGATTATATTAGATCTGTGCATGCCTGGAATGCATGGCATGTCATCATTACTTGAACTGCGTCAAAAAAAACCCAGCACACCTGTTGTTGTTATATCCGCATCCGATAATATTGATGACATTCGCAACTCTATAAACAGCGGTGCTAATGGTTATATTCACAAATCATCCAGCAATGATGTCATGCTAAACGCTCTGCGCCTAATTTTATCCGGCGGCCTGTATTTACCCCCTCAGTGGACACAGCAAAAGGAAAGCGAAGATATGGATACTATTTTAACCCCCAGACAAAAAGAAGTAATCAATCTGCTTGCCTTCGGTAAAGCCAATAAGGAAATAGCTCGGGAATTTTCTATTTCAGATAAAACAGTTAAAGCCCATTTATCTGAAATTTTTAAACGTCTCAATGCAGACAACAGAACCCAGGCTGTTTATCACGCAAAAAAGCTGGGCTTAATTAATATGACAGAATAAAAATCAGGAAGAAGACAACAAAAACCGCAGCAGAGTTGCTAACTGCACAGGATTAACCGGCTTATGCAATAACGCTAAAGCATTTTTATTAACTTCCTCATTTATTTCTGCCGAAACATCGGCCGAAACTATAATCGCCGAAAACTTTGATTTGAGCTTTAATCTTAATGCCTTTATTAACTGAATACCACTTAGAGAATGGTTTAACTGATAATCGGAAATAATCACATCCGGTACTTTATCTGTTGATTTTATTACAGACAGTGCAGTATCAATATCTGTTGCAGAAAGCACATCACAACCCCATGATGACAACATATTCTGCATTTCACTCAACATATTTTTATCTCCATCCAGCACCAGCACAGTGGACAAATTTAAATTATCTTTAATTTCTATAACATTATTTTTAATATCTGCCACGGGTATCCGCAAGCTGAACACAGATCCTCCGCCTAAAACAGACTGCACCGATAACTCACAGCCCAACACCGCCGACAACTGCTTTACCACCGATAAACCCAGGCCTATACCTTTAACCGCTTCCTTAGCCGGATTATTTAACTGTTTGAATTTTTCGAAAATATTTTTCAAATTTTCTGGCGCAATACCTATGCCTGTATCCCACACCTGTAAAACTAGCGCATTTGATTTTCGCCGGCAACCCAGTAAAATACTACCCCTGGATGTATAATGAATAGAATTTTCCAGAAGGTTGCGCACAATACGTCGTAATAATACAGGATCTGTGTAAACAATAGCACTACATGGAGCACTCCGAAATGACAGACCTTCCGATTTAGCCCGCATATTATATTCATGACACAAATCATTAAATAAATCGTTAATACAGAATGTTTTCATTTCTGCTTTTACTACGCCCACTTCAAAGCGTGAAACATCCAGCACACCCTTAAATAAATCCTTCATTGAACTTATTGATTCGCCCAGGCGATTCATTAACTGCTCTCGTTTTTTCGCGTTATTATTATATTGAAGCAGTTCACCATGAAACAAACTCATCGCTTGCAGTGGCTGACGCAAATCATGACTGGCCGCAGCTAAAAATTTTGACTTGTCCGCATTTGCCTGTTCGGCTATATCTTTTTGTAACGCAAGCTGTTCAACAAGACTCTCATTTATAAAACGCTGCTTCAATGCAAATGCATAAAATGAATGGGAGTTA
>QIDK01000108.1 GCA_003228405.1 Gammaproteobacteria bacterium
TAATGTTTTAAAAAGCTAGCGTGGTAACAGTAATTAATAACAATAACATTTAAACATTAATATTTAACTTTTGCATTAAATCATACAATGTAGGCCGGCTAACCCCCAAAAGTTCTGCCGCTGGTGAAACCTTTCCATTAGTATGATTCAACGCCTTCATAATAACCTGTCGTTCAGCGGTTTCTCTGACTTCTCGTAAGTCAAAAGAATTTTTACTGTTACTCTTTTCAGGTGATTCAAGTTCTAAATCTGCTGCCGAAATCTGTTTACCATCGGCCATAATCACTGCACGTTTGATTCTGTTTTTAAGCTCACGCACATTGCCCGGCCATTCATGCGCATCTATTGCAGTAAGCGCATCTTTAGTAAAGCCTTTTAACTTTTTATTCTGATCTTTATTCATTTGATCAAAGAAGGATCTGGCTAATAATAAGACATCTCCCTCTCTGTCTTTAAGTGGAGGGATTTTAATTGGAATTTCATTAATGCGATAATATAAATCTTCACGGAATTCGTGTTTGCTGATTTTATCTTCCAGATCTTGATGGGTAGCACAGATAACCCTTACATTTACCGGGATTTCTTCACGCCCACCGATGCGTTCTATGACACGCTCCTGTAAAAATCGTAGCAGTTTTGCCTGTAATGCCATGGGTAGTTCGCCCATTTCATCTAAAAATAAGGTGCCACCCTCTGCATATTCTATTTTTCCCTGAGTGGTTTTAGTGGCACCGGTAAAAGCGCCTTTTTCATAACCGAATAATTCACTTTCTAACAGGTTTTCTGGAATGGCCGCGCAGTTTATAGCCACAAAACGCCCGCTAATGGATGGGTTTTTTCCATGCAATGCACGAGCACAGACTTCTTTACCTGTGCCACTATCACCCAGCAATAAAACCGTCGCATCAGAGGGTGCTACTTTTTCAACTCGCAGACACACGGCCTGCATTTGCGGGCTGCTGGCTATCATGCCTTCCATCGGCATATCCAGTTGCTCCATGGTGAGCCGGCGATTATCTTCTTCTAACTCATATACATGGTATGCCCGGGTGATTATCTGATTTAATAATTCCGAATCAATGGGTTTCTGGTAAAAGTCATAAGCGCCAGAGGCCACCGCCTGCACTGCATTGGCTCTGTCATGATTGCCGCTGACGACAATAACTTTTGTGTGGGGTGCTATAGATAAAATGTCTTCAACCGTTGCCAGGCCTTCGGTTGAGCCTTGAGGGTCAGGTGGCAGGCCCAGGTCTACCGTTACGACAGGTGGCTGATTTTTAGTAATTATTTTTAGTGCTTCTTTTCTGTCGCCCGCAATAAAAACTTCGAAATCTTCGAAGCTCCATTTCATTTGTTTTTGCAGGCCGGGGTCGTCTTCAACGACGAGTATCTTTTTGCTATTTTCCATTTAAATCGCTATCTATTTTTTAATAATAATAGCTATTGATTCTGCAACAGATGTGTATGCTTCGCAAGCTTAAAGTGTCGGTTTTTTTTACTGTTTTTTTGAGCGCCATTACACTTTGATGCTCCTCCCATTAGCCAGCAAAACCTGTTCGAAATCGCTCCATGCAATTTTATCCCGAATACGTCAAAGTCGCATAATCCCGACCCAAATGCACACCGGGATGACGCCAATGCCAGTAAGTTAAGGAAAATCTGTGTCATAGTAGAGTGCCCCACACGCACCAAAACCCCAGTAGTTCAGCTTTTTCATGGTGCGACTGGCGCACCCTACGCAGAGAAAAATTCTTAACTTACTGGTATTGAGACCGGGGCATCACAAGCACCTAATTCTTATGCAAATTAGCCTGGTAATCTGCATAGGCTTGCTCAATCACCTGTTGCAGGCGATTAATTTCAACTGGCTTAGGGTAATATTCAAAGGCGCCATGACTTCTGGCTTTTTCTGCATTAGCCGGGTCTCCTGAGCCGGAGATAATAATGACTTTTGTGTCTGGTGCCCTGTCCATGATTTGTTTCAGTACGGCAAAACCTTCGGCGGTGCCCTCTGCATCAGGTGGCAGGCCTAAATCCAGAGTTACCAGTGGTGGCTGGTGAAGTTCAAATTGCTCAATGGCTTGCAAACGTGTGTCGGCGGTAATCGTTTCATAGTTCTCTAACCCCCACTTTAGCTGGGTGCGTATACCCTCATCATCGTCGACAATGAGTATTTTGGGCTTAAGCATCGCGTTTACGCTTCTCGTGTTCATTTAGATGCACAATCTGTGAATTACGGGTAGTTTCCTGAGATTCGCTTAAAGGAATATACAGGCGAAATGTTGTGCCAACTCCGCGCACACTTTCTACATCCATCTGACCACCCAGCTTATGCACATATTCCCTTACCTGGAATACGCCAATCCCCATGGTGCCTTTGGTGGATTCAAAGGGCTGATACAGACGATCGTGAATAAAGGATTCATCCATGCCCTCGCCCGTATCTTCTATTTCTATCAGTGCAAATTTGCCCTGCTTGCTTAGCCTTACGGTAATGCTGCCCATGTCATCGGTTGCATCCTGTGCATTCTGAATAATATGTGCGATGTTCGCAGACATGCGGTCTTTGTCTGCCGTAACCGATATTTCCTGGCACAGGCAGTTCAATACCGGCATCGGTAAAGTGCCTGCTTTGTTGCAAATACGTATGCTGTCTTCGAGTAGTTCACACAGGTTTAAGGGTGTGAATTTCTCTGATTCTCCACCGCGTAAACGAATCAGCAGCCTGTTCATTTTATTAACCGAATTTTCAACGGTTATAATGGCATCATCAATAAACATCGGGTTGTTTTTATGTCTGGCTGCATTCGATACCACCATGGATAGCTGCCCAACCATATTTTTTACATCATGCACGATAAAAGCAGACAGGCGGTTCACTTCTTCAAAGCGTTTGGCACTCACCAGGGCCTGAGCCGCATCATACTGTGCCAGATGACTTGCTGCCTGGCGCCCGGCCGTTTTAAGCAGGTCGCTGTCTTCCCAGTTAAAATACCGCTCATGGGCGGGAGAGCGAAGTAATACAATAAAGCCCATCATATGATCCTGTAATATCAGGGGCACAATAAGCCAGGCGTTTTTGTTCGCCTTTATCCAATGAGGTATTTTCAGTGGCGCCAGACGTGTGTACATATCGGGATCTTTGTTAAATTCATCCAGACTGATTACAAACTGTTGTTCAGCAAGAAATTTAATCAGGCATGAATCTGCCGGTTCGCGCACATTTATAGAGTCATAATTCCAGCGTTCATCCGATTCAAAACAGCCATTGCCCCTTTCCATTACCAGTAAACCACCCGGACTATCAATAATTTGTGCAATTGCACGTATCGCCCTTTCATGAAGCCGGGTTGATGAATCACCCTTTAATGATAGAGTACGAATAGTTCTGAGCCATTCTTCTCGATAGTCGTATTTATAATGGAAAAAATGTTTATCTATGGCCACTTTAAGGCGCGCTCTGATTTTTCCTGAAAACAGCACTACGGCTAATACCATCACCGATGCAAACAGAAAAGTTGCCTGTGCAACTACGCCCCACTCACCCCCCATATCACGAACGTAATAGCCACCAAAACCAATAAACACCATATAAACGCCCGCCCCTAACAGGGTGGTGGTATGGAACACCATCCGTCGAGAGAGGAATATATCAATGGATTGCTCACCCAGAGACCACTGCATTTCACGCTTAATAGCCACCCCAATTAAGGGCACGACCATCGCGTGAATAAAGCCACGAGCATTCCAGAGTTCGTTATCTATACGTTGGAATAAAAAGGCATCGGAATAAAGATAAAAGTCATAGGCAAACATGCCGCCGACAGCAATCCACAGGTATTTTAATGCCCAGCGATGTTCAGTAGAGGTATTGCGATAGAGCTGCTCTATAATAACCAGCCCACCGATAGAAATAAACAAATGGCCGATTAATACGTCATTACCCGCTATCAGCTCAAACAGCGAACCACCGGAAATACGATAAAGTACCAGCAGCATCAGGCCAATAACGAAAATGCTCAAACCGGCAAAGGTAATTTTAAAGTTTTTATTAACCTGATCAGAGGTTTTATAGGCGGTGCGCAGCATCACCAGCAAAAACGCAAACCAGGCCAGAGAACGAAACAGCTCCAGCAACAGAGCAGAGCTTAACAGGCCACCATATGCAGCCTGATAGGTTACCGCACCAGACCAGATAGCACTGGCCAGGGCCGCTATAGCCAGCATGGTTTTGGGCAGGTTATCACGCCTGCCGGTCAGCATCACCAGCCCTAATACAAGGAACAGGACGGTGGAGACGCCAAAGCTTAATACTTCAATAAACATAGAGGTGTACGAGTATACCTGCTTTTACATCCATATAATAATAGTGTTTATTACTGATTTTGCATGACTAATATTAACCAGTATGGCTATAAATACTTTAAAAACAGCCTGCGGGTGCTCCTTAAAATAAATAGATTACCTGAAAAAGAATTTTTTTCTTTTTGGTGTTTCACATATTAAGAACTGTTGGGCTTCGTGCCTCAGCGCCAACCTACAAAAAACCGACCATTGTGGTTAACTGGCTTAAGTAATTACCATTCTAATCTGACTCGAAGACACTTAAACTCAAACCGCTTGCCACAGAGACGCAGAGAACACAGATCCGCCCTACAAAAGCAACTTTGATCTGGTTCCCATGCTCCTGAGACTGTAAAAGTATTATGGAAAACATGAAAAATGACCGAGCCGTAGGTTGCGGTTGAGCTTGCGAAACCCAACAATCAATCGGTTACGAAGGCACAGCTGTTGGGCTTCGTGCCTCAGCCCAACCTACATGGAATACTTTCACAATCTCTTCTGCGTGGGAACGAGTTATAATGTTTGTATTAATGCTTTAAATTGACTTTAAAAGCTTCTCTGCATCATCTTTACCTGGAAATTGCTGCTCACTGGATGCAGCAATTTCTAAATGAGATTTAGCAGCCGCTTTATCTCCCATATAATATAAGGCATAACCCAGATGATATCTAAACACAGCTATTTTAGGTGCCTTTTCGACTACAGGTTTTAATATCTCCACTGCTTTGGCATTATCACCCGATTTTGCATAGGCCCAGCCTAAGGTGTCCTGAAATGCAGGTTGTGGGAGTTTTTTAAAGCTCTTTGATAGTTCTAATGCCTTAGGAAAATCAGCTTCTTTGCCATAATCAAGAATCAACGAAGCATAATTATTTGCAGCAACTATATTGCCTGAATTTTCAGCCAGAATTTGCTGATAAATATTCATCGCTCCAGGAAAATCTTTCTGACGCTCATAAATAGCTGCTATTTGTATTTGTGCAGATACTTTATTTTTTAGCTTGGTTAAAGCATCCTGATATACAACTAATGCTTTGTCGTAATTTTTTTCGTTAAGATATGACCCTGCTAAGCTATCATAGGGAGGCAACCATGTTTCAGCAGCTTTTGATGCCAGTATAAACTTTTCACGAGCTTCAGCTATTTTTTTCTGCGACTGATACACCTGCCCTAATAGTAAATTAGCAACAGGATCATCTGGATTTGCATCAATATTTTTCTGCAACCGCTGAAGGGCTTTTTCTGGCTGTTTATCAGCCATATAAGTTTTTATAATTAACTGTAATGGCTTAAATTTATCCTGTGACTTCTGATAGGCTTTCTCAAATTGCTCTAAAGCCCTGGGTATTTTTTGTTTTCTCAGGAAATACTGTCCTTTTATTAAATTCACTTCAGCCTTGTTAGCATTTGTCTGTTCCATAAGATCTAATAAAGAAATCACTTCAGACTCTTTACCCTGCGAGGCTAATATTTTTAACTTAATATCCATCAAGTCATAACTATCCTTAAAATAAACTAATGCCTTATCAATCACTTCTAGAGCTTCATCTGTACGGCCCTTACTAGCAATATATCTTGCATAGTTTACATGAACCTGATCATTTACCGGATTCACTTCAAGTGCTTTTTTGAGCTCATTTTCAGCCAAAGCACTTTCATTGTTTAAATCATGTGCCTGGGCTAATAATAATGAAGCCTGAGCATTTTTAGGATCATTTTTAACCACAGTACGTAGGCCATTTATCGCAGATATAGCATCAAAATCAGACAAAGCTAACTTACCGCTTATTAATAAAGCATCATTATCATTCGGATATTCTGCAAGAACCTGATCTACATATTTTTTTGCTTCTACCGTATTGGTTTCACTTATTAAAATCTCGGCTAATTTGTTTCTTGCATTCACGCCTTCTTTATCAAATGATTTTTCATCAATGATTTTCTTAAGGAATTTTTTAGCTTTATCAAGTTTTCCAATTTTTCTATAAAGCGCAGCCCTTGCAAACTGAAGCTCATACAGTTCTGGTTTTTGTTGAATAGCTGAATCAAGTTCAGCAATCGCTTTTTCCAGACTCACTCTTGATAATAAAAACTCAATAAGTATAAGATAGCGCTTAGCATCTTCATCATCATCTTTTATAGACTGCCTAAATACCTTCTCTGCCTTATCAAATTGGTTTGATGATGCATAAAACCCCCCTAATGCAACATGTAAAGAAAAATTATCAGGCTCAATACTTACCACTTCTTTCAAATATTGTTCTGCCAGATCGTACTTCTTATTTTTAGCGTGTAATTTTGCAAGGTTAATTCGTAGCGGGATATTATTATTATTAGCAGCCACTCCTTTAGTTAATAATTTTTCCGCTTTTGAGTCCTTGCCTTCATTAAGGTAAATATTAGCCAGCAAACTAACGCCGTCTATAAGACTGATGTCTTTTTTAACTAATGCTTCGAGATCAATCAGTGCTTTGACTTTATCAGCAGTTTTATATTCTATTGTTATTGATATTAATTCTGCTTCTAAATTTGAAGGATCTTCCTGCTCGACTTCACGCAATAGTTTTTTAGCTTCGGATACGAATTTTTTTGTACCGACTATTACATATATCTTAGCCAGTTTTATTTTTGGTTCGGTATACTTTTCGTCTAATTCAATTGCTTTTTTGTACTGCGCTAACGCCTTACCAAACTCTTTATTTTTTTCTTCCAGTAGCCCCATATAATAAAAAACTTCTGCGAATTTAGGATCAATTTGTACGACATTCTTAAATTCAATTTTAGCTTTTTCGTAATTTTTTTCAGCCAGATAAGCCTTACCTTTTTCAAGATATGCCTGTTTACGCTCTTCTTTACCCCCACAAGCCATTAAAGACACCATCAAAATTGATGCTACGGTAAATTTCATTAGCCCTGATAAAAAATGATTCATTAACATCCCCTGCCATTTATATAATTAAAATTATGGTAACTAATCAGCTCAGCTGAAAAGCTACAAACCTATGCCGAATATTTATATATTTATTTTATTTACTGTGGTGAAATTACTTCGCTCAACCTGCCTTGCGCCTTACTAGCTCCCCTCTGGCAAAAGGAGAACCAGGGGATTAAAACCCTCTAAATACAATAACCGACAATACACCTAGCGTACCCAGCCGCATTAAATTCCAGCCCCGCTTATTGAGCCCCATGACTGCTTCACTGGCATAAAATAGAATAACTAACTTTACCGCCATTTCACCCATTCTGCTATCTTCCAAATGCGCTTCTGGGAGGTTAGGCACAATTATCACCAGAATAATCACCAGATAATCAAGTGGTGTTATCTGAAATGTTTTATCACTGGAGAAACGAACCCGCAATGCAAAGGCTATAACCAGTAAAATAAACAGGATGTTTATTATATTATTAAAGCCTGATTCCCACTCACTAATCGGCATAAGGTAGATTGCCATAACTGCAACAATATAAACAACTGCTTTTTCCAGTATTTCAGTAGTCTGCGAGCCGATTACTAATACCCCAATAAGAGCAATTAATAAGAATACCGCTAGTATTGCCATATCTTTTTCTACGTCAACCGCGAACACAGCGGCAACCACAAATAATAGCGGTACAATAACTTTGAGCATATTAGTCGGCACAATAGTTAACCAGCCCCTGCTATGAAGGCGCCACACCAGCGACTTTAATAAAGATGCCTCTGACCCATCACTCTTGTGAAACTTCCAGCCAGTAATTTTAGCCCGATAAAACGCCCCCAGAACAAAGATACTTATAGCAATATAAATAAGAAGTAACAGCGCATCCGACTCATACATCATAAAATAAGCAACTGCGATTAAACTACTTTGCACCAGATAAATAATAAATACCGCTTCATAGTGGTCAAAACCCATATCCAGCAATTTATGGTGTATGTGATTTTTATCGGGTGAGAATGGCGAACGTCGCTCATACAGGCGCTGCCCTATAACGGCCATAGTATCTAAAATAGGTAATCCCAGAATAAACAGAGGAATAAGCGGACTCATAGCCGAATTAATCGACTGTGATAATACAATCACCAGTATCCCCAGACTAAAGCCTAAAAACTGGCTGCCTGTGTCCCCCATAAATAAACGAGCGGGATAGGTGTTATGCCGTAAAAAACCCAGAATAGAACCAGCAATAGCCATTGAAACAAGTACCACCATGTGACCATTGGCATCATAAGCTAATAAAGCTATGCTACTAATAGTAATTAAAGATGTACCTCCCGCCAGACCATCTAGACCATCAGATAAATTAATGGCATTAGTAATTCCCACTAGCGCAAAAACCGTAAGCGGCATGGCCAGAAAATCTGGCAAATAACCATCTATAAAGGGAAAGGTGCGTACAACCACATCACCCCAGATAACGACAATGATTACCGCGAATAACTGCCCCAGAAACTTGATTTTATAGTTCAGGTCACATTTGTCGTCCCATAAACCAAAACCCCAGATAACAATAAAGCCCGTTAATATGGCAATAATCTGCTGATTTAAATCTGCAAGCAAAAAAATAGAAAGAACACTGCCTACCACCATAGCAATGCCCCCAACCCTGGGTATTGCCACTGTGTGCACCTTGCGTGCATCGGGCATATCTATGGCACCAATTTTATCCGCCCATTTCATAATGGGCGGAATTAAGATCATGGTTACAACAAGTGAAACGATAAAAGCAAAAATATACAGCATTTTTTAAACTTTTTACTTACCAGGTACATACTCGGGAAGAATAGGTGCAATTTTACGACTAAAATCCTCAAGCCGCTTGTCTGCTATTGAAAGATCCTGACCAGGCTGTATAACAGTTGTTAATCGCATCAATGCACCATCAGTTCTGTGCAAATTCATAGAATCCCAGAATAACCACCACTTCATCATATATTCATTAGTTACAATACGGCCACGCTGCTGGAACCAGTAATAGACCAGCTGTTTGGTTTCATCTTTCTGAATAAGCAAACGATTTACTTCTAATGGCACACCATCAATTTCAGCACCATCAATAACATGCTGAGTTAAACTGGCAATACGCCAGCCTCCACCAGGTATGCATGAACGAGGAGAATGAGCAGATGCACCACTTTTTTGAGAAGCATAGTAGGCTGAATAATAGTTGATCATGGCACCATCATCCCCTCTATAATCACTCATTATATAGTCTGTAAATTTTAGAGTATCGATATATACCTGCTCTAAATAGCCGGTTTTACCTTTCCAACCTTCAAGTTCAATAGGGAACTCCGCGTATTGTTTCCGTTCAGACTTCACCTCAACCTGCTCAGGCAGTGCTACAACGCTCACTGCTACGAGCACAATTATAGCTAATGATGCATAAAAGGGTTTAGGAATCTGTCGATATATTACCTGCGCATCTTTTGGTGTAGGTTCAGGAAAATCCAGACCAAATGCTTCACGTAGCGGTAATTTGTCTTTACCAATACTCGCCAAAAGCCACATTTCAAGAATAAGAATCCCAATACAGCTCATAAACACTGCCCAGCCCTCAAAATCATGCAGCACACCTTCTGCCATTTTGGGACCCCAGTATTCAACAGTTATACCAATAGCACCAATTCTGATGCTATTCATTAAGATAGTAATAGGAATAGATGACAAAAATATAATAGTTTTTTTCCATAATGCACCGGTAAAAAAATAAGCCGAAATAAAAGCCAGTGTCATTAAAGGGAATAAGTAATTTAAGCCACTACAAGCTTCAACAACCTGCAATTTATATACACCTAAATCAATTACGTTTCCCTCAAGAAATACGCTAATATCAAATAAGCGGATAAAAGCCACACCAATTTCAGAAGAAATTAACTGTAACTGACCAGATAAGCCCTGTAGCAAAAATACGGGTAGAGGAATCATGAAAAACAAAAGTAACAAGGGCACAGACACATGCTTAAATGCAGCTAACCCCATGTATGTGTATACAACACCTATAATAAAAATAACATATCCATACTGCTGAATAACAAAAAGTGTACTTATATTTCCAACGATTAATAAAAATACACCTAAAAATACAACTAACAAACCACTCCATTCAGTAGTAAATTCTATTTTTTCAAGTATATTTTTTTTCTGCCAGATAAGAAAAATAGAAATAAAGGGAATGATATATCCATGTCCATACTCTTCCTGAGTATCCCAGATATAGGCCATCCATTTAATTGCTTCAAAAAAAACAGCTGATAGTAATAAGAAAGCCAATAAGGCCAAAGCCCACAATTTATTCGATTCACGCCAAACAGGTACTTCTTGCGACATTATTCTTCCATTTAATTTAAATTAGTTAATATTACTAATATACGCTATATTAGAATAGCCTGATTTAGCAAATTGCATTCGTTCATCTATATTAATAGTTTTACCACATCCTACTTTTTCATACCAAATATTTTACTCATAATGAGTTGATGTGCGAATTTAGGGAGAGCAGTCTGCCGAAAGAGACGCTTAGGTTGAGATACAAGCCTGTAAAACCATTCCAGATACAATTTACGAAATACCAGGGGTGCTCGTTTAACATTCCCCGCTAACACATCAAATGTGCCGCCCACACCCTGACAAACTTTTACATTAGTTAATGGTAAATATTTTTCCATCCATAACTCTTGCCTTGGGCTTCCTAATGCAACAAACAGTATGTCAGCACCAGATTCATTAATTTCTTCTATCAAATCTGGCATATGACTTTCATCAAAGTAACCATCCCGGTTACCAACAATGTCAATTCCCTGATAACGTTGTTTTAATACCTCAACCGCTTTGTAATTTACATCACGACTAGCTCCTAGAAGAAAGAGCTTATATCCTTTAGATAATGATTGTTCACAAATCGCCGGCATTAGCTCCGCACCCGGTACACGTGATATTTTTTCGCCCACTAAATAACGCACAGCCACAACCACACCAATTCCATCAGGAATTAATAGGCCAGCCTTATTAAACCATTCAAGCAATTTTCGGTCGTTTTGCGCCTTTATAACTTTCTCGGGATTTATCGCAATCACTGTTTGAGCTTTATC
>QIDK01000005.1 GCA_003228405.1 Gammaproteobacteria bacterium
GCCTGCTAAATACACATTAAAAATAGTCACTGATTTTGCATCTGCCCACACCCTGCGTGATTACCCGGGGGCCTGTAGCCGCATGCATGGACATAACTTGAAAGTTGAACTGGAGCTTGAATCCAGCCAGCTGAACAAAACAGGCATGGCAATAGATTTTAAGGCCATGAAAAAAGCCGCTAATGAAGTTTGTGATCAGCTAGATCACCGCTACCTGAATGAAATAGAACCATTCACAAAAATAAACCCAACTGCAGAAAATATGGCCGCCTGGATATTTCAGCAGATTGGCAAAAAAATTAATACAGACACACTGCGCGTCAGCTCCCTCACTTTGTGGGAAACCGAACGTGCCTGTGTAACCTATAGTGAAGAGAGCAAATAATGATCGACGCAAACACCATGCCCGATGTACAGAGCAGCCACGACAAACGGCAGATTGCCATTAATAAAGTCGGCATCAAGGATATTCGCCACCCGGTACAGGTAAAAGACCGCTCAGGCCATGTGCAACACACGGTTGCCAATTTTAATATGTATGTCGACCTGCCGCACAATTTCAAAGGCACACATATGTCTCGCTTTGTGGAAATATTAAATAGCCACGATCATGAAATCACCGTTAAATCATTACGTGAAATGCTAACCCAGATGACCGAAAAACTGGCTGCAGATAATGGTCATATCGAAATGAGTTTTACCTATTTTGTAAATAAAAAAGCCCCGGAATCCGGTGTTGAAAGTTTATTAGATTATGAAGTCACTTTTTATGGTGACCGAATAAATGGCAAAAATTCTGTCACCGTAAAAGTAGTTGTTCCGGTGACCAGCCTTTGTCCCTGCTCCAAAAAAATTGCTGATTATGGCGCACATAACCAGCGTTCACATGTCACTATTAATGTAAAAGCCGATGACTTTATCTGGATAGAAGATTTAATTGACATTGTTGAACAGGAAGCATCATGTGAATTATTCGGCCTGTTAAAACGCCCGGATGAAAAATATGTCACTGAGCGTGCTTACAATAACCCTAAATTCGTTGAAGACATGGTGCGTGATGTTGCATCACGTTTAAATGAGGATGAGCGCATTCGTTCTTATACACTTGAATCAGAAAATTTTGAATCAATTCATAATCACTCGGCTTATGCACTGATTGAACACGATAAAGACGTGTAGAAAGCAAAAGATTTACCGCAAATAAACGCAAAACCACGCAAATTTTTTTCATTTGTGCGCCAGTTCTGTACAGGGTAGGCAAGCCCCTGAGATTTGATGAGTGACATATTTCTCAGGGCGCATATACAATCAATGCTTTTACTTTGACGTACAGGGATGCACAGGCACAATTATTTGCGTATATTAGCGTTCATTTGCGGAAAACAGCTTTTGTCTTTTATTCAAATTCAGCCGCTTCAATTTCCAGCCTGGCCAGACTAATGTGTTTACCCAGCTCATCTTCAAAACCGGACCAGTTTTTAAACTTTATTAATGCGGCCCTTATTGCTGGTTTCATTTCAAAATCTTCCAGCCCTTCTTCATAAGACTTTTTAACCTGAGTATATAGCGTATTCAAATACTCACGTTGTAGCTTAACTATTTTAACATCGCCTGTTTGACCATGCCCTGGCACATAATATTTTGACTGTGTACTAATCGCTTTATCTAATGCTTTAATGCTATCTCTAAAACTACCCTCATCCATACGTGAAATTCTGAGATATGCTGCATTATCACCCGTAAAGAAAGTAGAGCCCTGCACATATTCGATCATAATATCCGTGCCGCTATGGGCCAGGTCTGTAGCATGGATATTAAAGCGCAGGCCTGCAATTTCTAGTTGTTCTGCATTGCTGACCGCCTTAACGGGATAAGCTATCCGGGTACCTTTAGTGGCTCCTTCGGTCATCGCAATCAAGGTATCTATCCATGACTGGGCTGCGCCGGCTCTGGCTTTTTTAATCATTCTCGGATCAGCTATAATTTCCACTTCAGGGTATTGCTGCTGAATAATTTCATTGGCCAGCCAGTGATCACCATGTATATGGGTATTGAAAATATGTGATACGGGCTTAGGGGTGATTTTTTTTATTTCTCGCAGTACCATGCTGCCGGTTTCATGGCTGCTGCCTGGGTCAATAACCACAACACTTTTAGCTGCAATAATAAATGCCGGGTTATTCATAAAACCACGGTTTTTAGCACTGGGTAGTTCCAGCGGGCCGTGGATGACATAAACACTGGCATTAATTTTATCTGCCTTATAACGATCAAAATAATCAGCAGCACAAACATGTAGAGGAAAATAAGAAAACAGCAGCAGGAAAAATATTTTTTTCACAGGGATCCCCGGTAAATACGTAAACAATAAATTTCTTAATTACAGTCTATTTTTTTCTCAGTCGGCTCAGGTAACTGCAATGCACCACTGGTGTCTGGAATGGTTAGCCGTGGGGGTACTTCCAGCGCCTCAATCGAACTGGCATCCATATACTCTGGTCGTTTTCCTCCAGAACTACAGCCAATAAGAAACATAAAGACCCCTGAAAACAGCAAGATCAGTGGTAAACGGATTTGATTAAAATGTTGCATAGTTAAATGACACCTGCCTGATGCATCGCCTGACGCAAGGCTTCATGATATTGTTCTGATAAAATAGTTAAAGGTAAGCGAATACCTGTGGGCATCATCCCCATTTCAGCTAATGCCCACTTCACGGGAATAGGGTTAGCTTCTACAAACAGGTCGTTATGCAGACCCAGTAAAGGCTGGTTTAGTTCCTCTGCTTTTATCCGCTCACCCGCCAGTGCGGCTTTGCACATTTCTGCCATGGCTTTTGGCACCAGGTTATTGGTTACAGAAATAACCCCGTTACCACCCTGCAACATAAACTCCGTGCCTGTTGCATCATCACCGGAAAAAATATCAAAGTTATCACCACACAGCCCACGAATCTGGGTGAGGCGAGATAATTCACCGGTGGCTTCTTTTATGCCAATAATATTAGAGACCTTTGCCAGCCGGGCCACGGTTTGCGGTAACATATCACAGGCTGTGCGCCCAGGGACATTATATAGTATTTGCGGCACCGGCACTGTTTCTGCTACCCGCCTGTGATGTTGATATAAACCTTCCTGAGTTGGCTTGTTGTAGTAGGGGGTCACCAGCAAACAGGCATCTGCACCGGCCTGCATCGCACACCGGGTAAGGGTGATGGCCTCTGTGGTTGAATTTGCTCCCGTGCCAGCAATCACCGGAATGCGGTCATTCGCCATTTCTACGGTGCGACGAATCACTTCACAGTGTTCTTTCTCATCTAAGGTTGCTGATTCACCGGTTGTGCCCATTGAAACAATGGCGGAAGTGCCATTTTCAATATGAAATTCAATCAGCCTGCCGAGGCTGTCAAAATCAACCGAACCATCAGGGTGCATGGGTGTTACCAGTGCCACCATACTGCCACGAAACATGTTTAATGCCTTTATGAAATTACTCTGTACCTGGTCTGCAAACCAGCCAGAAATATTACTTTGTAGCGCTATTTTTTACAAGATGCAAAGCACATTATGTTGACTAATAAACGCGAATATCCAGTTTGTGCCCCTATTCAGTACCGCCAGGCCAGCCGACAATAAAATGAAAAATATTTTCTCAGGGCACAGCTCATTATAATGCATTTGTGATTTATGCATAATGATGCTGTAGTATCTTATTAATGAATCAGATGAAAAGAATAGCTGCCATATACCACAGAAGGTTAAAAAAATGGTTTCTTCTGTAGGAGCTATTTTTATAACGCTTATTAGCAGACTCCTTTATTTCTGACTCAGTAATATATACCAAACCACTACCCAAAGAGTATAAATGAAAAAGTCACTCGTAATTACTGCCATTGGTGAAGATCGCCCAGGTATCGTTAATGAACTGACTGACGTGCTGCTAAAGGCCAGCTTAAATATTGAAGACAGTCGCATGAGCGTACTCGGCGGTGAATTTGCAGTCATGCTCCTGGTCACCGGCAGCGAAAACTCGATCAATTCTATTCACCAGCAAAAAAAATCGCTTGAAAAAACACTGCAATTAAACCTGCTAATCAAGGCAACTTCAGGCCGCATTAGCAATGACAGCTTCAGCCGTTATGAAATAACCGTAGAGGGCCTGGATAACCCGGGAATTGTGCATAAACTGGCACACTATCTTTCACAGCAGCGTATTAATATTGTGAATATGCAAACCGACAGCAGCCACGCACCCCATACCGGCACACCCATGTTTACGGTGAATATGCTGGTTGATATCCCATCCAGCCATGATATGGAGCAGGTAAAAGATGATTTTAGCAAAGAGTGTGATGAACTGAATATGGATGTTAAATTTCACCCTGCCAGGTCACCATCTTAATGGTTCGCACTGCCGCTCATAACAGCATTCCCCCGGAGAGAAAACCATGTCTATAAGCTTAAATAAAAAAGTTCCCGCCTTTAGTGCCGATGCCACAGGCGAGCAGAGACTTAGCCTAAAAGATTTTAAGGGTAAGAATCTGGTAATTTATTTTTACCCCAAAGATAATACCCCTGGCTGTACCCAGGAAGGCCAGGATTTTCGCGATAATTACGCTAAATTCAAACGTGCAAAAACCGTTGTTCTCGGTGTATCCAGAGATTCCGTTAAGGTGCATGATGGCTTCAGAGCCAAACACGAATTCCCCTTCGATCTGCTGTCTGACCCTGATGAAGAACTGTGCAAGCTGTTTGATGTCATTAAACTGAAAAAAAACTATGGCCGTGAATATATGGGTATTGAGCGGAGCACTTTTTTGATTGATGCCAGTGGCGTGCTCAGGGAAGAATGGCGGGGAGTAAAAGTAAAAGGCCATGTGGAAGAGGTTTTAACGGCTACCCGGCAATATAAGCCTGATTAAGCCACGTCTGGCATAACACAGTTTCGCCTTAATCAGCGTCTGCCAGAACATTTGCATCTACATGCAGTAAAGCGTGTATACGCCTCTGAACCCTCTCGGGCATAATGATATAAACCTGCAGCTTCATTTGCAGGTTTTTCTGAGGTATCCTCATGCCTGCAAAAATGAATATGGAGCCACCATGTCCGATAATAATATTGATTCTGTTCTAATCGAAGAACGCCTGTTCCCTCCTTCAACAGAATTTGCCGATAATGCGGTAATTAAACAGGCTAAATTTGATGCACTGTATAACGCCGCCGCCGAAAATCATGAGGGTTTCTGGGCTGATCAGGCTAAAAGTATGCTGGACTGGCACACGCCTTTCACTGAAATACTCGATGATAGCCATGCGCCCCATTTTAAATGGTTTGCCGATGGTAAACTTAATGTCACCTACAACTGTATCGATCGCCACCTTGCAACAAAAGCAGATAAGACCGCGATTATTTTTGAGGGTGAAAAAGGTGATAGCCGGCATATCAGTTATCAGCAGCTCAGTGATGAGATCAACCAGTTTGCAAATGCACTGAAGGCTAGAAATATTCAATCTGGTGACCGGGTGGTGATTTATATGCCAATGACCCCGGAGGCGGTGATTGCAATGCAGGCCTGTGCCCGTATTGGTGCCATTCACTCGGTGGTTTTTGGAGGCTTCTCGGCAGAATCGCTGCGTGACCGTATTAATGATGCGGGTGCAAAAATGGTAATTACCGCTGATGGCGGTAACCGGGGTGGCAAGATCGTCGAACTAAAAGCGGCGACAGATAAAGCACTGGATGGCGGCTGCCCGAGTATTGAATCGGTGATTGTTTACCAGCGTACCGAACATGCTATTAATATGCAGCCTGGCCGTGATATCTGGTGGCATGATGCCTTAGACGGGCAAAGCACCGAATGCGAGCCTGAATGGGTTGGCGCTGAGCACCCACTATTTCTGCTGTACACCTCCGGCTCTACCGGCAAACCCAAGGGCATTCAACATGCCAGTGCCGGTTATTTACTGGGTGCTGTGCTCACCAGTAAATGGGTATTTGATTTAAAAGACAGTGATGTTTTCTGGTGTACTGCGGATGTGGGCTGGATTACCGGCCATACTTATGTAACATATGGCCCACTGGCTGCCGGTGGCACGATTGTGATGTATGAAGGCGCACCAACTATACCGGATGGAGGCCGCTTCTGGAAAATTGTGGAAACCCATAAGGTCAGCATTTTCTATACTGCACCCACCGCCATCCGCGCACTGATGAAGCTGGGTGATGACATCCCCAACCAGTACGATCTATCTTCAATTCGTCTGTTAGGCACCGTCGGTGAGCCGATTAACCCGGAGGCCTGGATCTGGTATCACGAGGTCATCGGCAAACAAAAATGCCCGATTGTGGATACCTGGTGGCAAACCGAAACCGGAGCCAATATGATCGCCCCGCTGCCCGGAGTGGTGGCAACCAAACCCGGCTCCTGCACACTCGCGCTTCCCGGCATAGATGCAGATGTGGTGGATGAGAAGGGAAATAGCATTACCCAGGCCAATAAAGGGGGTTATCTGGTTATTAAAAAACCCTTCCCGTCTCAGCTGCGCACGATCTGGGGCGATGATCAACGCTATATCGATACCTACTGGCCTAAATTTGGGGGCAGATACTATCTGGCAGGTGATTCGGCGCGCAAGGATGCAGATGGCTATTTCTGGATTATGGGGCGCATTGATGATGTGTTAAATGTATCCGGCCACCGTTTAGGCACGATGGAGGTCGAATCCGCACTGGTTGCCCATAAAGGCGTTGCTGAGGCGGCTGTTGTGGGCTACCCCCACGAGATAAAAGGGGAAGCCATATTTGCTTATGTGGTGCTGCGTGGTGAACGCCCGGACGGCGGTATTGATGAGGAGTTAACCAAAGAACTACGCATCTGGGTGGGCGAACAAATTGGCGCCATCGCCAAACCGGATGAAATTCGGTTTTCTGATAATTTACCGAAAACTCGCTCTGGTAAGATTATGCGCCGTTTATTGCGTAATATTGCGCGGGGTGAAGAAATCACCTCAGATACATCAACTCTGGAAAATGAAGATATTCTACTGCAGTTGCAGGGTAAGTCCTGAAGGCTACCGCTAAAGCCCTTACAGGCTGGGGTTACACACAAACCCCGGCCCCCTGTATGGGCTAATTCTGAATCCCATCCTTACGAATCATCTCCGGGCAGTCTATTATATTGCACTCAATAACGTCGTCTTCACCGCGGTCTTTGTCTTCTATCGCTTTCTCACGCAATTTTTTATATTCATCCATATCTTGCCAGCCGCCCACTTGCACTTTATATTCTCTATGGGTCACATGTTCTTTTTTCGATCCAGAACATGCACTCAACACAGCCAGTAAACATAATAACAATAAACTTAGTGTATATGGCATTGTCACTTTCCTGATTTAAGAGTTTTAACTAAACACAATGTTAACAGATAAAAGTACCATTGAGGCCATCAAAAAATCCCGCCGGCAGATAACGATTCTTTTTTCAGATATCGAACACTCAACCCGCCACTGGGAACGCCGGGGTGATATCGATGCACGCATGATACTAGACCGGCATAACCGACTATTATTCCCCATTATTCGCAAATTCAGAGGGAAAATCGTTAAAACCCTGGGTGATGCCATTATGGCATCCTTTACTAAACCTGAAAACGCCCTCAGGGCGGGTATTGCCATACAACAACGTTTGGCTGAAGAAAGAGACAGAGATAAATATTTCAGCCTGCGCACCCGCATTGGTATTCACACGGGCAAGGGCATTATCGAATACGATGATATTTTTGGCGATGTAGTCAATGTGGCGGCAAAGGTTGAAAGCAGCGCTGAAGCCAGCCAGATACTCATTACCCAGGCCACCGTTGCTCGAATAAAAGCAGATCAGTTTCAACTTCAGGATAGCTCCGAATTAAAACTGACAGGTAAACGAAAAGTCATTCCACTATATATCTGTGACTGGGAGCAACATAATAACCTGATATCCGGCATCAAAGCTGACTCTATAATGCCTTTATTAAAAAGCCAGAAACTGGAGCTACTCAGCTATGTAGCGATGACGTTATTTGCGCTGTTTTTTATGTATCAATACTACCTGCGTTATTTGCTCGCAGACTCGGGCCTGTCATTCAGCTGGTTTCAGGAAACCACGCTTGTGCCCTCTGATTACCCTGTCATTCTGATTTTGCAGACGCTAACCCTGGTGGGCTTTTCATTTTATCTGTTGCGCATTGATTTTATTTCCCGAACCATGCTTAAGATACTAAGCGGCTCATTTGGAGCAGGCCTGGCAGTACTTTTATTTGCGAGCATTAATCTTTATGTTGATATGCCGTTTAAAAAACGCTGGCACGAACCGGTTTATGAATCGAATCATTTCTTCGTTGAAGTGCTGGTGGATAAAGTACAGCTAAATGAAAAGCCTGATAAAAAATCAGTCGTCATAAATATTTTACCCAGGGGTGAGATTTTTGTATATCAGGATTCAAAGGTCACAAATGGACTGCGTTGGGATCAGGTAAAAATTGGTAAAAACAGCAGCGCCTGGATACCCAAAAAAATACCCCCGGCATTTGGCGTTGCCGAAGAACAGCTTACGATAACCCGAAAATTTTCATTCCGATATTATGATCTGTACGGGACGATTATCGGCATACTGGCATTTATCTGGGGTTATATGAGCTTTAGAATTCGACCCAGTTGATTAATTCGAGATTATTATTCTGAAAAATAGTTTTTATTTTCACACGGTCAGTATTATCCTGTTCTATGGCTATAGCTTTTCAGCTCAGATTCACAGCAGGAGCCCACACTTTGAACGGCATATTAAAATTATCCAGATTCACTTGAAATAATACTATTTTTAAACTATATCTCATAAATTATAACTTTTTGAGATAAGGATGAATGCATAAAAATAGTTTAAGAAGATCATTGGTCTTAAATACTTCATTCACTTTTACGGTTTATGCCTGCCTGCTTTTCATGGCTACAGGTCGGGCCGAGATATATTCAGAGCACCTGTCAGTTATCAGCTCTGCAAACCCGCAAAGCAATTCTGTACAATCATTTATTATTATCAATAGCAGTGAGCTTATTCAGGAAGGCATAAAACATTCAACCCGGCAACAGCTTATCGGGCAGCAAACCCCTTTTGTAATCCGCTTCACCAAAAGCATTGAACCTCATCTGGTATTTCAATGGAAAATCAGGGTACTCGACAAACAGCATGGTAGCATAAAAATGCTATCTGATTTTAAAGGCAGCGGCCGTATATTAAATTCGGGCTATGTATGGCAATCAGAAAACTTAACTGCCAGTATAAAAGACCGCCAGCAACTGGTATTCAGACCAAAACCTTTTGCACATCAGCCAGCCACATATAAAAAGGGAAAAGGACCACAGGGAAAAAGAAGTAAATATGGTGGTGGCACGCGTAATATTGATGAAAAAAAATACAATCCGAAGTTTTCTTATGATATTACTTTAAATATTCTGCAAAACAATGAAATAATTAACTCACATAAAGTTAATCTAAGCATGGACCGTATAGACATGATCCGCCAGGAATATATTAATCATTATAATATAAGCCGTTATGGACGGGGTAAAAATGGAAATATTCCTGTTCCTAAAAGAGAAGAGATTATCAACATCCCTGAGCAGCCCGAACATCTGGAGGGCAACCCTTTAACTGAAAGCAAGTATAAATTAATAATCAACGATGGTATGCAGGAACTGGCCAGTAAAATCAGCCATGTCTATACACAACACCTGAATCAGTTAAAATCTGATCGATTTTTACTGGATTTAAAGCAGAACAAACTTAATATCCCCGACAATGAACTATGGGTAAGCAGTGGCTGGCGCAACCCGGAGCGTAATGAATGGTATAGCAATGCCGTAAATGGCATACACCAACGGGGGGGTGCGGTAGATTTTATTATTAAGGCCCCTGCTAACTCAATCGAATCAGCCATTGGTTACTGGATACTATGGCAGGCCCTGCAAAACAGTAAAGCGGATATTAATGCTTACTGGCAACTTGAAACCAATGGCAGACCCATGACCACAAAAGAATTTAAGCAGGACATAGAACCTGAAAACGGCATACCCGATGCCTTTGATAAAGCTGATCATCTACATGCAAATATTCATTACTAAAGCCATGTCATATTGCAGATTATTTTTATGTCTATTGCTTATTTCTATACAACCATGCTCAGCTAACACGAGTTTTATTGAACAATTCCAGATTGAGCCACTGATTAATGAGGAAACAGCCGATCGCATCATCCAGTATTATAGCGAAGATATTTCACTCCCACTGGAGCAGCAAAAAGATGAGCTTTTTATGCTGGAAACCCGCTTAAATACTGCATCTACATTACATGAAGAGAAAGCGGTTTACTGGTTTATCCGCGGCCTGCTACAGCAGAATATTGCCTCATATTATACACTGTTAAAGAAACCCCAATTTGCAAAAACACATCTCAACAACAAAAACAAAGCCTACGAAAAAGCAATGGCATTAGCAAAAAAACCAAACAATAATCTTAGTGCATCAATTTATAGCACCATGAAACATGGCCTGCCACAGAACTTAAAAATAGAAGCCACAAAAAATGAGCTTGCCCTTGGTGGCAATGGAGAAAGTGAAAGTTATTACTGGTATTTACACTGGAGCAATATAGATCAACTGAAAAAAGCCGGGCGAGACAAAGAAGCAGAAACAGCCTATAAAAATATGCAGCGAGAATTAAAAAATAGCGGGCAGAATACAGCTATATATAAAGACCTGAGCAAAAAAATAGAAAAGAAGACTTTAGAAAAAATCGAAAAACCTGAACCACAGTCTGGTAGCAAGCCGGAAAAAACAGAAAAATCTAAAACCCCGGAAAAAACAGGCACCAGCAAAAACAGGCCAGAATATAGTAAATATACAATTATATTCTCAGTAGCAATATTTTCTATACTAATTTTGATTGGCTTAATTATTCATGAGCTGGTACAAAAAAAGAAAAATAAGAATCTTTAATGATTTTAAAAAACAGGCTAAAAAAATGACCGTTTTCAATAAAAAACTAACGCCTGCAGGAAAAACGATTATTGTTATGTTCTGTGATGTAAGAACAGCTATTCTTTTTCAGCTGATTCATTAGTAATTTACTGACCGGGTCAGAGGAACCTCTGATTTAGCCGACTAATTTTTCTAATATTAGAGTTAATTGCTCTCTGGCCCGAATGGCACTTACTTAAGCCTTAGCAATAAACATAAAAACAGACCTAAGCTACTAAAAAATGAATATTAAATAAGCATAAAGAATAAAGAAAACGCTAAACACGCAAATAACCGCGAATGAACGCAAATTTTTTATGTTGAGCGCCA
>QIDK01000258.1 GCA_003228405.1 Gammaproteobacteria bacterium
AGGGTGAGCTCCACGGTGCCCAGCCCCGCAGCTAAATGCCCGCCGGTTTCGGCCACAGATTTAATAATAAACTGGCGCAGCTCATTCGCCAGCTCGTTTAATCTGGTTTCTGGCAGTGCACGCACATCCTCCGGTGAGGCGATGCTTTGCAATAAAGGGAACTGTTGGTCAGAGTCGGTCATTTGTATTTGTATGGTTCAGGTAGCCCGGTTAATGCTCACGCTCAATAATATAGGCGGAAAGCTGGCGCAGGATATCTGCGGATTCATCAAAGTTCTTCAGTGCAGCGATGGCCCGCTGGTGTAATTCAAGTGCTCGTTGCTGTGCCCCCTCAAGACCCAGTAAAGCCGGATAGGTGGGTTTATTCTGCTGCTGATCCGAACCCTGGGGTTTGCCCAGGGTTTTCGTATCGGCGGTAACATCCAGCACATCATCATGAATCTGAAATGCCAGACCCACACAAAGGGCATAGGTATCCAGTGCTTCCAGTTTGTCCGCCTGTATATCAGGGCTACACATAGCACCCAGTAATACACTGGCACGAATCAGAGCACCGGTTTTTAAAAGGTGCATATTTTCCAGTTCATTCAGGCTAAGTGTTTTACCCACCGCCCCAAGATCAATGGCCTGGCCTCCCGCCATGCCCATAGAGCCACTGGCCTGCGCCAGCAGTTTAATCATTTCAATTTGATTAGCCGGGCTGGTTTGCAATGCACTGTCTGCAGCCAGTACCTCAAATGCAAAAGCCTGCAGAGCATCACCGGCGAGAATGGCTGTGGCATCATCAAATGCCCTGTGGCAGGTGGGTCGCCCCCGGCGCAGATCATCATTATCCATAGCCGGCAGGTCATCATGAATTAATGAATAAGCATGAATAATCTCCACCGCACAGGCACAGGCATCCAGCTGTTCAACCTGCACATTGAGGGCCTGACCGGCTGCATATACCAGCACCGGGCGCACCCGCTTGCCACCACCACCCACTACAGAATAGCGCATAGCCTCCTGCAGCCGAGCTTCAGGGCCTGCCGGTTCAGGTAACCAGAGGTTAAGATGATGGTCTACTCGCTTGCAAAAGGCCTTAAGCGAGGCATTAAACTGCGAATCAGCGGACATTACTTAATCGTCAGTCTCGAAGGGTTTTTCCAGTAACTCACCATTTTTTTCAATAAGCTGAGTCACCTTCTGTTCGGCTTTGCTCAACGCCTGCTGGCAGTCAGAAGCCAGTGAAATGCCTTTTTCAAAGTGTTTCAGCGCATCTTCAAGCGGCAGGTCGCCCTGTTCCATGTCCTCAACCAGCTCTTCTAACTGAGACATGGCCTTTTCAAAATTGAGCGGTGATTTGCGTGCCATAATAGGTATGTAGGGTAATTAAAAGCAGGTGCGTATATTACTGCTTTCGGCAGCACTGTGCCAGTGACAAGTGCGCAGGTCGATCGAATAAATATAATAAAATAGGCAGACAAATACATAGATCTATCAGGTTATTATTGGGCGAGCTATTAGTTACGGTAACGCGAAGCTGTTTTCTATGCCCAATATTTATTACATTTTTACGCCTGAGGCTCTAAACTGGGGGTTGAAAACCTGAATGGGAATATAACAATGAGTAACCCTGTCATCGCCGGCAATAAGCCTGTGCAAGTGATTCTTAGCAAAGGTAAAGAATATTATTTTTGTGTTTGTGGCCGTTCAGCTAAACAGCCATTTTGTGATGGCTCACATACCGGAACTCCATTCAAACCAAAGGCTTTTACGGCAGAGCAGGATGGCGAGGCCTATTTATGCGCATGCAAACATACGGCTAACGCCCCTTTTTGCGATGGCACACATAAGCAGTTTTCTAATAGCCAGGTTGGTGGAGAAGGGCCGGGCTTACAGCAGAATACACACCAGTCGCCTGTCGCCAAAGTAACAGTAGAAGAGCCAACAGTGGAGTTTATTCATCAGCTCGCCAGAGAAGGCTTATCAAATCTGGGGCATCATGGCCAGATGACATCCATGGGGGTACCGCGGCATGAATTACCCCATTGGGATGATTTACAGATAATGACGGCGCAAATGGCCAGTAAACCCCTGATGGAAGATCAGGCAGTGGGCACAGAATTAATTATTGGGCCCCAGGCTAAAAAACCACTGCTATTAAAAATTCCATTATTTGTTTCTGATATGAGTTTTGGTGCTCTGTCTGAAGAAGCTAAAATTTCACTGGCCAAAGGTGCAGAACTTGCAGGCACAGGAATCTGTTCTGGTGAGGGCGGTATGCTGCCTGAAGAGCAGGCTGCTAATTCTCGTTATTTTTATGAACTGGCCAGTGCAGAATTCGGTTACACAGAAGAACTATTAAATAAAGTGCAGGCGTTTCATTTTAAGGGCGGGCAGGGTGCAAAAACAGGCACCGGAGGACATTTGCCAGGTAATAAAAATACTGGAAAAATATCACAGGTGAGAGGTATACCCGAAGGCCAGCCGGCAATATCTCCACCTACGTTCAGAGATCTTTCTTCGGTGTCTGACTTTAAATATTTTGCAGATCGGGTCAGAGAAATTACAGGCGGCATTCCCGTTGGTTTCAAGCTCAGTGCAAATCATATTGAAAAAGACATTCAATTTGCACTTGATGCGAGTGCTGATTATATTATTTTAGATGGTCGTGGTGGTGGCACCGGAGCAGCACCAGAAATGTTTAGAAATCATATCAGTGTACCTACCATTCCAGCTTTAGCACGAGCGCGTCGATATCTTGATGAGAAAAATGCAAGTGGTCGTGTAACGCTGATTATTACCGGTGGTTTACGTGTGCCAGTTGATTTTGTTAAGGCGCTGGCACTAGGTGCAGATGGCGTAGCAATTTCAAATAGTGCAATGCAGGCGATAGGTTGTGTGGCTGCCAGAATGTGCAATACCAATAACTGTCCAGCCGGCGTTGCCACTCAGAAAGCTGAGCTGCGTCAGCGGCTGAATATAGAAAAATCATCAACCTGGCTGTATAACTTTTTTGATGCCTCTGTCGAGCTAATGCAGGTAATGGCTCGCGCCTGTGGGCACGACCATTTAGGCAAATTAAATAATAATGATTTATCAACATGGCATCGTGAAATGGCTTTATTAGCGGGAGTCAGTTACTCGGGCTTCGCAAATCTGTAGCACAATATATATCAGCTTATTGCTCGCCTAAAAATATGCCGTTCGCTATTCACGCTACTTTTTTATACCCCAAAAAAAACCTCCCCGAAAGGGGAGGAAAACGTTTCATTTTTTGTGCTCGGTTCAGCTCAGCTTAAAAAATAACCAGCCATTGCAGAGACAGGCGGTCATCCAGACTGCTAGCAATTAAATTAGGTGGCTGGGCTGATGTGTAACCAGGGGCATTCTGGTTGCGTATCTCATAGTTGACGGTCATGCGACTTTTCTTATTGAAGAAGTACTGGGCACCCACAGTTACGGTGTCGAAGGTACGTTCACCATTAACAGTTTCAGTGCCACGGTTTAATACGTCGTAACGAAGATCAAGTTCCAGGCTGGGAATAATCTTATAACCCAGGTCTATATAATAACCATCGGCCTTGTCCTGAGTGAGTACATTAATAGTGGATATATTATTGCTGGTATTATTTGATCTGCCCGGAATAGCACCACCGTCTGAGCCGTTAAAGATCATACCATCTGCTGTCATATATTCGACAGCTGCACGGTATTGATTCTTAAGCAGGGTCAAGCCCACTCCGTTACGGGTGCGGTCGTATGCGCCTGCGCCCGAGGTAGTCAGGGTGCGTTTACCAGACTGGTTCCAGGCAAACATTTTCAGACCCTGGCGACGTGCGCCCTTGCCACCGAAGACCAGTTCAGATGACCAGTATAAATAAGTTTCCTTATTATCATCATTGTCCGCACGGCCTATGCCATTACCGTTGCCGTACATAACTGCATAGCTGTGTTCCCACTCGCCGACCCTGAATATATCAAACACCTGAATACCTACATCACGAAATGCGCCGACACTGCCATTCAGGCCATTGGCATTCGTCGTTACCTGACTACCGGGAGCACCGGCAGGTTTACCATTGCCATCTGAGCCGTCGCCATTAGTAAAGCGCTCCAGCATCATCTGATTGGTGATATTGGTAAAATTAATATAGTTAAACACATGAATGGCCTGCAGCCCTTCTTCTGCTGTGGGTGTTTTAAACTGACCAATTCGAATGCGTGCGCCGGGAATATGGTTCAGGGTAAGGCTGGCATCGGTAACCTGAACGCCAACTTTTGCCGGTGCGGTGATACCATTGTTGCCAAATTCAGCCAGGAAAAAGTAGTTAACATTGTCGTCCAGTGGAAAACCGGTGCCGCGAACGCCTATCCGTGCACGACGGATACTGAAAGTTTCATGAGATTTATTGTCAGGTTTGGCCATATTGGGTGACATATCCTGGCCGACAAAGGGGCCGGCTTTTAATTTAGTGCCACTTATATTGGTGTATTCCGGCTGGATAAAGCCCCAGACTTTGGCGCGTGCAGCAGAGCCAGGGTTTTCAGTGCCCTGTAATGCCAGCCAGTTAGCTGCATAGGTCTGGGTCGTTAAGATTGACAGGCCCAGCAGTAAAGTAATTTTTTTTATATTCATCTATTTGTCCTCTCGGTATCAATTAAGGCTTAATCAGTGTGTAGCCGCTGGCGGTAAGATCTAAAATACGAACTACACCGGCACTAACGGGTTTTGCCTGTGATACCAGTTCGGGCCTGTGCCCCAGTTTTTTGGTAAATGCTGCAATGGTGTTTTTGCAGGCTGAGAATTGAACACCGCTTCCATTTAAGCTGCTAATGCGTGGCTGATTGCTATTGCCCGCCATTAACAGACGCAGCCCCGGACCGAAGGCAACAATCTCAATATCGACCTTGTCCTGACCATAGTGCTTAAGCAGATTGGTAGCTACATTTAATACCAGCGTTTGTTTAAAAGGATTGGGGTCGCTTATTTGCAGCACAACTCGCTTTTCAGCAAATGGCTTGGAGTTACTATCTGCAAACGAAGGCATAGATGCCAGGCTAAGCAATAGCGTTAATATTAATGTCAGGAATTTCATTTTAAGTAGTGACCTCCTCAGGCTTTTAAAATTTAAGTTACAGGATAGATGGAAGTCACAAAGAAAATATTCCATTTTTTTTAACTAAATCAATAGATTAGAACATCACAATATTAGAGTCAGTTAATATTCTGTGATTGATAAATAATAATATGGAATAAAAAACATATTAACGGTATCTGTTATGATAAGGCTAATTGTAATTAAAGATGTAAAGAGTGTGTAGTGAAAATTTTTAAGCTAGCCTGCCGAAAGGTGGCATTAGTAAAGCGTATTGAAGGTTGCCGTACAAAACTTTATCGTATGGCCTATGCCTGGAGTCATGATGCCATGCTCGCAGATGACCTGGTGCAGGAAGCCCAGATACTGGCGCTGCAGAAAATAGAGCAGCTAAAAGATGACTCAGCTTTTGATGGCTGGATTTATACTATACTCAACAATGCATGGCTCGGGCATTTGCGTAAAAGCAAACCCAGTGAAGATATAGATAAGCTTGTGATTGCCGATGGTGCATCCCCTGAAAAGGAAATGCAGCTACAGCAGATTGACCAGATGGTGAGAATCGCGATGGCCGGTTTACCAAATGCACAACGACAGATTGTCAGTTTAATTGATCTGGAAGGCTTAAGTTACAGCGAGGTTGCGGCTATATTACAAATACCCATAGGCACCGTCATGAGTCGGTTAAACAGAGCGAGAAGTGCACTGATGGTCAGTATTAAAAAGAGCCGTCGTCAACCAGAAAATATACTCTACACAGCGCAGCGAAAAAATATGCAGAGCAAACTAAGGGTGGTGAAATAAGCATGAAATTTTCAGATGAAATGATCAGTGCCTATGCCGATGGTGAGTTGCAGGGCAGTGAAAGAATAGAATTCGAAAGTATTTTGCAAAATGATGCCGACTTACAGCAGACCCTTAATGAATTATATGAGCTGAAAACACAGCTGCGGCATAGTTACCAGAAAGTAGACGCACCGGAGCAGGTGCAGCCGAGAACAACTCATTACCGTATGGCCGCATATTCGGCATTTTTATTTGTGGCCTTTACCAGTGGCTGGATCAGTAGTGATCTGATGCGCAAGCCACATCAGGCTGCTGAGCAGGCGGGTTTATTCGATCAGGGTGTGTACGCGGTTGCGAATAAACCGGGTAAATATATATTGCATATTGGGCAAAGCGATAATGCAAAATTTAAGAAAACACTGGATGAAGCCGAGTCATTACTGGCGCATTACAGAGGCAATAAACAGGATATAGAGCTGGAGATAATCGCCAATGCGGGTGGTTTAGATTTATTCAGATCAGGTGCCACGCCATATTCTGAGCGTGTTAAGCGGCTAGGTGAGCGGTTTCCCAATATAAAATTTATTGCCTGTGCCAACGCAATAGATCGTTTGCGAGAACGGGGTATAGAGCCTAATTTAATCAATGCTGTGCATCAGGGGCCGACCACCGCCCTGGACCAGGTAGTGAAGCGGATTAATGAAGGCTGGAAGTACATTAAAATATAGAAGCTACTGAGCCGGCTGGCTCATATGGCATTTACATGGCCGACTAAAACATCATTATCACAGCTCAGAGATCCCCTGCCAGCTTACCTCAATATTCAGCCCCGGCTGCAGTGATAATGAATTTAGTGTTTTTCGTGGCTTAGGTTTCAGCTCCGGCGGGTCGAGAAACCCAGCCCTCATGTGTATCCATCCATTTCAGGCAGCTAAAGTACCAGGCTGTAATCGGCACCATCATCGCGGCCCAGCTCCAGTCATCAATTAAAAAAATCTGTTTACCTATCTCTCCAAGTGCATCACCCAATAACAAATTCCAGGGCAGGCTGTAGAGAGTAAAAGCCAGCGATGACCAGCATAAAATCAATGCAGCTTTACGGGTTTCAATGGCTGAGAAAGCGAGAAATACCCAGATAGGGGTGTTTTTGGTTTTAATCATTATTATATACCTGATATATAAGTATTATCGGCTTAAAAAAAAAGCGATTATAAAGTAAATGTGTAAAATAAAGGCGTAAAAAAAGAGTTTATATACTGATGCTAAAAAAATCAGACGCCCAATAATATATGCGTATTATATGTGCAGATAACATAAGCAAATTGTTTGCCAAAGATATATAAATTCTACCGCAGGCAGAGACATAGCACAGTAAATAAGATTAAAGACGGTTTTTTTTTGTGGAATAGTTCACATAGTGTCAGTTTTACCGACATCCATGTATCTGTAACTAATGGCACTTAAGCTAAGCCAGGATAGCCACAATAGCGGGTTTTTCGTAGGTGGTGCTGAGGCACGAAGCCCAACAGTTCTGTCAGATCTTCTCAGCATTATTGTTGGGGTTCGCAAACTCACCGCCAGCCTGCAGTGCAAGATTAAGTGCAGCCTGCAAAAGAACTACTGTCTCAGTGTCTGTGTGGCGATTTTTTGTTCATCTTAAGTACCCTATGCATCTGCAACCACTATTTCTTCCCCTTTTTAGAGTTTGTAATATATAGTTGCTAAATTATGAGCAGCTGACGGGAATTACAGGGTTTTTAAGGTGGGCTCAGGTTGCTACTATAAACACCCCATATAAGAACTGATTCAATGAAAAAAATAAAAAAATACTCGTTTCATCTTGTTCTAACGGCACTGTTTACACTATTAATGCTTTCTGTGGGCAGTGTAATAGGGGTAATGAATTATACGCAGATTAAAAAAATGCTGCTTTCTGCCTCAGATGAAATTTATGAAGGGGTTTCTAAGGAAATTGTTCTCAACTTCAATAAAACCTACAACCCTGTATTTAACTCTATTAAGCTGCTTTCCTATTCGCATATATCAGAGGCTTCGTCGATAGATGAACGGCTTGATTATATCGCTGTTCTGTCAACAGCAATGGCCACAGAAGAATCAATAACGGCGATCCAGCTGGGTTATGAAAATGGTGATTTTTTTATTGTAAGAAAATTAAACACAGATGCTTTAATAAAAAATTTTACAGCACCTGATAATGCGATGCTGGTTGTAGATAATACCCGTATACAGGGGCAGGGAAAGACACGTCTGGTCAGAGTCTACTATGATAAAAATTTGAATATCATTCAGCGCAATCAACCGATTGTTACTCAATATGATCCCAGAGTACGGCCATGGTATACCCAGGCAGGGAAAATTCCTCAAGCTATTGATCCTTATTATTTCTACTTTATGCATACAGTAGGAACTACCGTTACTATGAAAATGCGTCAGTCGAATACGGTTATTGCGGCGGACATATCACTGCAAAGCATATCCTCAGGCCTGGCAAAACTTAAAATGACATCAGGTTCTGAATTATATCTGGCGACATCTGGTGGGCTGGTTATTGCAAGCTCAAATAAAGGCGAGGAGCTGGTAACCAATATCGGCGATAAAATAATTCTCAGGAAAATCAGTGAGGTTAAAAGTGAAGTATTAGCCGGTTTTTCAGGTGACGATTTATTTGCTGAACAATCACACCGTTTTAGCGTGGATGGAGATGCATGGAAAGGGGCGGTAAAGAAAATAGGTACGCTGGGTGATAATGATCTATATCTGCTGATGTTTTCGCCTGTTAAAGAGTTGTTAAAGGATGCGATTAGCATCGGCTGGATGAGTATATATCTGTTATTTGCCATTATTATACTGGTGTTGCCCCTTATATGGCTCATCTCAAAACATATATCTATTGCGATGCAGCAACTTGCACAAGATGCAAAACAGATTATGAATTTTGATTTTAGAGAATCCAGCCCAATACAGAGTAAAATTGAAGAAATAGATGATCTGGATCGTGCGCAGAGCTTAATGAAGTCAAGTTTAAGTCAGTTTATTAGCTTAATAAATTCGCTGGCGATTGAGAAAAACTTTGATTCTATGCTGGAAAAAATAACCATAGAAACCCTGAATGCAAGTAAGGCAGATGTCGTTGCCACCTATCTGCTGGATGATAAGAGTCAGAGCCTGCTGGTTAATTCACTTAAGTTTAAATCAGGGTATATCGTTGATCACGAGCATCTGCCTGATTTTACAATAACAGAAGATAGTGAAATTTATGAATTGATTGTTGAGAATAAATGCAGATATTTATATCAGAATGCACAGCAGGATAAGCACTGGTCAAGCCTGGCCAGAAAACTGAATGATGATAAACTGCAGTTAATTATACTGCCTTTGCGAAATCGACAGTGTGAATTTATGGGTATGGTTGTTCTGGCTTATGTGAGTAGCAATCAGTTATCAACAAAAAATCGACAGCAATCATTAGCCTTTGTGCAGGCATTTTCTGAATTTGCAGCAGTGTCACTTGAAAGCAAGCAGTTATTAAAAATGCAGGAAGACTTACTCGACGCATTTATAAAACTTATTGCCGGTGCAATTGATGCCAAGTCGCCCTATACCGGCGGGCATTGTCAGCGGGTTCCTGAAATAACAAAAATGCTGGCACAGGCTGCCTGTGATTCAGATGAACAGACATTTAAAGATTACCAGTTAAATGAAGATCAGTGGCAGGAAATACACATAGCAAGCTGGTTACACGATTGTGGTAAGGTCACAACACCAGAATATGTCGTTGATAAATCGACAAAACTGGAAACTATTTATGATCGTATTCATGAAATACGTATGCGCTTTGAAGTATTAAAACGCGATGCAGAAATCGAATACTGGAAGGCAGTAAATAAGGGTGGAGACAAGGTCGCCCTAAAAGAAAAATTAACACAGGATATGCAGAAATTAGATGAGGATTTTGAATTTGTTGCCCTCTGTAATCAGGGAAGTGAGTTTATGGAAGATGAAAAAATAGAGCGTTTAAATGAAATTGCAGACAGACGCTGGATGCGGACTCTGGATAACCGTTCGGGTGTTTCATGGGAAGAAAAACAACGTATGGATAAAAACCCACAACAGATTCTTCCGCTTGAAGAAACCTTACTGGCAGATAAGCCAGAACATATTGTTGAACGTATGGCATCAGATTTAATGCCGGCTGATAACCCGTGGGGTTTCCGACTTGATGTGCCAGAACATAAATTTAATCGCGGCGAATTATACAATCTCTCGATAAGACGTGGCACCTTATCTGCTGAAGAAAGATTTATAATAAATGATCATATGGTACAAACTATTATAATGCTCGAAAAATTACCTTACCCATCCTTTCTTAAAAATGTACCTGTAATTGCGGGTTGCCACCATGAAACAATGGATGGAAATGGCTATCCTAAAAGGCTAAGTAAAGCTGATATGCCTTTAACCGCAAGAATGATGGCTATTGCCGATATTTTTGAAGCCTTAACTGCATCTGACCGGCCCTATAAAAAAGCCAAAACATTATCTGAGTCATTACGCATAATGAGTTTTATGCGCAATGATAAGCATATTGACAGTGATCTGTTTGATTTGTTTTTAAAGTCAGGGGTTTATCTGAAATATGCGCAAAAATTTTTAGCTGAAGAGCAAATAGATGTGGTGGATATAAAACAGTATTTATCTTCTACATAGACTGTAAATCAGCAGACGCTGAAAAATAAATATGTATTGCCAGCTGTATCGCTTATAACATATGCAATAATGTTTTTGCAGGCAGGATTGTTGGTGAGCCGGAACCCTGTATGCTGGTCTATGTAAAAGACAGGCAGAAGTCAAAAGACCCATGACGATCTGCGCTGGCTGTGGCAAAATAGTCTGAAAATATTGATGAGGATAATGAGTGAAATTCACGGTAGACGAATTTAAGGCCTGGAAAAATAAAAAAGTCACCCTGCTGGGCATGTCCGGGGTGGGTAAAACCTATTTATCAAGCATGTTACGCGATAGCCAGTGGTTCCATTTTTCAGGCGATTACCGCATTGGTACCCGCTATCTGGATGAACCGATTCTGGATATGATTAAGCAGCAGGCAATGCAGGTGCCCTTCTTAAGTGAACTGCTACGGAATGACTGGATCTATATTCGTAATAATATCAAGGTGCATGATCTGGGGCCGGTACTGAGTTTTGTTGGCAAACTGGGCAACCCGGAGCTGGGCGGAGTGGAGCTGTCTGATTTTGTCAGGCATCAGGCGCTTTATCGCGAGGGTGAAGTGGCAACCATGTTCGATGTGCCTGATTTTATTGAAAAAGCACAGAGCATTTATGGCTATCAGCATTTTATAAATGATGTAGGCGGTAGCCTGTGTGAGCTGGATGAGCCGGGGGTCATTGAAACCCTGGCAGAGCAT
>QIDK01000109.1 GCA_003228405.1 Gammaproteobacteria bacterium
TGGGAATACTATTTTATTATTACAACTAAATCATTACTATTGAGTTAACATTATTATTGATACCTATTATAAAATTTCATTTATTTTATCTATGGGTATGTCTGTTACTGCTGTAGCTGGCCTAATACCATTGCTATTAATTCAATACTTTATTTATAAAAAGATTTTTGACCCAATTTATTTTAATTCCCAATACTATAGCTCTTATGAATTATCAATTTTTGACTCATTCCCTTTGTCTCTGGTTAAGACAATTGGTTATATTAAAGCTATTGTTTTTCCTGATTTAATGCGCAAAAAATTTAAAACAATATACTTAAACCGAAAGAAAAAAAACATTCAACATAAAAATGCTTGATACTTATATCTTAATTTCATCTATTTTATTTTTAACTACAGCGGGGCTTCAAGTCGTATTGTTCTTCTTATTATTATTACAGCACATAATATACAAGAAAATACTTGATCCCATATACTTTAATCGTAACCATTACAGTGAATATGAGCTTTCTATTTTTGACTCATTTCCATTGCTTCTGATTAAAACGCTAGGATATATAAAAGCAATCGTCTTTCCGAATACTATGCGCAGGAAGTTTGAAAGAAATATTATTGACCAAAAAAAACACCGTTTTATATATTTCCTTGCCTGGACATCAATGCTGATTATTATTTACGGCGCACTTATTTTAATTAACACTTTTATTATGGGCTTACTATTTTACTACTATAATTAACCCATTACTATTGGGTTAACATTATTATGATACCTATTGTAAAATTTCATTTATTTTATCCATGGGCATGGCTGTCACTGCTATAGCTGGCCTAATACCACTGCTATTAATAACCCGGGCCTGAGAACAATTAATTAGAGAACAATTAATTCTAATATTAGAAAGAACTGATTTCTGGCACACATTTTTTTGTTATTTTTTATTTGCAAGACAACAGTGAAAAAGAGAGCAGAAGCTCAAAAGCAATAAGCCAAATTTTAATATTTTCCAGGCTTTATTCATGGTTTATAATTTGTATGCAGGCGTTGTAGACTGTAGGTTGGGGTGACGAAGGAACCCCAACGTTCTGGCATTTAATTCATACATGTTGGGGTTCGTGCCTCACCCCAACCTACGAGTAAGCTGTAAACACCCATTTTACAACCGTGCTGAACCTTTTAAAATCCCCCTCATTCCCCCTTTTTCAAAGGGGGAGGTTTACAGGCAATAGCTAAATATGTTGTTAAATATTGGGGCATTGGGGCCAATTGGCATTCGGGGCAGAGATCAGTTCTCACTAATATTAGAGAGAACTGATCTCTGCCACGGGTTATATACATGAACCCAATGCCTCCGGGAAATAATCAGGAGGCGAGGCTTTAGCCCTGCATTGATGTTCGGAGCTGAAGCCCCAACTCCAAAAAATGGTGCCAGGGATGAATGGCACTTACTTAAGCACAAACCTTTTGCCACAAAGACGCAGAAAACGCAGAGTGACCTGGTTTCTCACGCTCTTGCGTGGGATCGAGTTATACCTGGGCTTTATGCCTCAGCACCAGCCTACAAAAAACTACTATTGTGCATATCCTGGCTTAAGTGCCATTCCTGCCCTCCCCCTGACTCCTTAACTAAACCCCTTTAAGCAATTGTATTTATAACTATTATTTCGGGCCTACCACTGTAATCTATTGCAAAAAACAGCTTAAGCTACTGATATTGCCGGTTAACTTAATGCATCAAATCAGTCTGGCAGACCTGTAATGTCCACAACCCCCCAAATTAAATTAAACCCTTTACTCCTGACCGGTATCTATTGGTTAAACAAGGCTGAAGCTTATTTGTAGGACATGCAATCAGCGTATGTTTAAAAGCATGTTCGCTCTATTTTAAAAGCGCGGACAGATATGAAGTAAAACCAGTTTTTTAACAACCCTAGTAAGGACTCTATCATGAAAAATGTAAAACAATTAATTATTGTAGCGGTATTAGCTTCTGTTTCTGCATCAGCTTTTGCAGACAGCAAAGTGAAAAAATCCGCCATAATCAACAATTCAAATAACAACCTGACCAATACAATGTCAATCGGCAAGGGCAGCACAGCTAAAACCGGCTCTATTGGCATCAAAGACAGCAAGGTGAAAAAATCTGCCATTATCAATAATTCTAACAACAATCTGACCAATACAATGTCAATTGGAAAGAACAGTACTGCTTCAACCGGTTCTATCGGCTTGAAAGGCAGTAAGGTGAAAAAATCTGCCATTATCAATAATTCTAACAACAACCTGACCAATACAATGGCAATTGGAAAAAACAGCACTGCTTCAACCGGTTCTATTGATATAAGAAATAGTAAGGTGAAAAAATCTGCCATTATTAACAACTCAAATAACAATCTGAGCAATACAATGGCAATTGGTAAAGGCAGCACAGCTTCAACAGGCTCTATCAATATTGAATAACTGAGCGCTGTAACATAATGCGCCAATACTCATTGGCGCATTATTCTTTAGTTTTATTACCCTAAAGAATGGATTTCAAGCTTATGAAAAAATTACTCATACTAATACCACTCACAGTTGCATTAAATGCTAACGCGGGTGATCTGGATGATGGCATCAAGGCCGACACACCTATTAACGATGATATCAAGCTCGATAAAAATGTTCAGTTTATAATACGTAAAGCCAAGACCGCGGCAACACAATCCGAAAATGGAAAAAACCCGGGAAACAAGGTGATTGTAAATAAAGATTGTGGCGGTGCGGGAAATCAGAATTTTGGCGCTGGCAGCAATTTAAGAGGCGCAACGATTGTTAATTTGTCAGACAATAAAGGCGCCAATGCAGTTTGTAATAAATAATAGTGTCATTAATTAACATGAATTTAGGAAAAAATATGAATTTATTTAACCGATATAGCCTAAGCCTGGTTATTGTTATACCGCTATTAACTTCATGTAGTAGTAATCCTCACAATGTTAATGTTGATTTACCTGAATCAATGCCTGAAGCAAAAGCCACCGCTTTTGAAAAAGCGATTCGCGAAATGGGCATCATGAGTGCTATTTATACAGATGTTCCGTTGCGCATTATGGCTAATGACATCAGAGATAACACTGGCACTTCTGCCCCTACCAGTGGCGAGATTCCTAATGACATTACCAATATGGTAAAAAGCACACTCAATGCTTTTGGCGGCAATATCGTCTTTATTCCGTATGATCCTGGGCTAATGTCCAATAATATGAATCTGGGTTATAGCCAGTTTGAAAATAAAATTATTCCCGATGTTATCGTCGACGGTGGCATTACCGAATTTGACCGTGGCCTGGAAACCCGAGGTGATTCTACCAATGCGTCCGTCAGTGGCACAGTTAACAATAACCTGATAGGCCTGGAATATGAAGACGCCAACAAGGCCTCTTTAGCCAGAGTCACCCTTGATTTTAACCTGATCAATTTTCAAACTTTCTCCGGCATTCCACAGATGCAGGCTGTCAATACCATTAAATTACATAAGGCCGTTAAAGAAAACTCTATCGGCTTTACTATTTTAAGTTCTACATTTGGCCTTCAGGGCACTGTCAAAAAAATACAGGGACGACATGCGGCGATTCGTTTACTGGTTCAGCTAAGCATGATGCAGGTGATAGGAAAATACCAGGACCTGCCCTACTGGCGACTGCTCCCAGGCTCAGAACGGGATATCAACGTAATTAACCGTGTCGAAGACCGATTTCATCAGATGCCAGCTAAAGTCAAAAACGGATGGTTTCAGATTATTCTGGCACTTAATGGCTACCCCGTACAGGTTACCGGCGTAATGGACCGAGCCACACTAAAGGCTAAAAACAGGGTTATCGCAAAATATAAGCTTGCAAGTAACAGCTCGAATGTGCAGGTGTTTCTTGCTGCCTATGAAAATGTCCCCATTACCCGCAGCAATAAATATAAAAGTCAAAAGTTGTTTGGGCAACTACAACAGGTGCTTCAGTCAGGCGATGTCGCCATCATAGCACCTGTAGCACCCGAGCCAGTAGACACACAAACAGCGCAGGCCTTTACAGGCACAATAAATTTAGAAGCTGATAAAACACACTATAACATCGGTGAAAAGATGAATGTAAAATTTACTGTAGATGAACCCATGTATGTCAGGGTTTCTGTCATCAGTTCCGATGGCAGTGTTGCTACACTTTTCCCTAATGCATTTCAGAATGACAACTACTGTACACCGGGTGTCACCTATCAGATACCACCGGCTGGCAGCAGTGATTTTACGCTGGATATTGGTGAACCCCGTGGCGTTGATAAAATAAGAGCCATTGGCAGCCGCACATTAATTCTCCCTGGCCAGGTCAGTTATTCACGCAATGGTCAGCTGGATAAAAGTAAATTCAGGGAAAATGTGGTTACCGCTGGCACGGAAATTACGATCAGGTGATGCATGCTTTATATAAAAAAATACATCACCTGTTCTGCTTTAATTGCCTGTGTTTTTTTTACACAATCATCAATAGCAATCGATAAAGTTTCTATTAATGATACGCCTGAAAATAAAACAATTTTTCAGACTAAAATAAACTCAAAAGAAACGGGTTTAGCGACAAGTATAAAAATTTCGCCCTTGCGCAGCAGTAACAGGGTTAATAATGAACTGAACAAAAGTGCATTTACTGAGCAGAAAACAGAACAGGAAAAAACGGATGCTGAATCTGATGAGATTCAGACTGCTACAAAAGTTAAAGTAATACAAAAGAATGGCCCACAGTTTATTGAAGGTTATAAAGTAGATCATACTGGAAAAAACCTGAATTACGTTTATGGGAATATTCACGGCAATGAAAATGGAGAAATCTATGGCTACCTGTATGAGAACAGTGGTCCACCTGTCTATTTTTATGGTCGCAATACCGATGACGGCAGAAAGTCTATCTATGCAAAAGACAGGCAATCTGGAATTTATATACTTTATAGACAACAAACAACAAATGAAATAGTTGATAAAAAATAATTCATTTCATATATCAGGAGAACAATGATGAGCAGTTTATTATTAAACAGACAAAAGCGTCCCCTGAGGGTCTTTTTACCTCAGTTGATAAGTATTTTCAGCCTCACAGCACTGAGCCTTTCTGCTAACGCTGATAATGCAGCCGAGAAATTTAAAAATGCTTTTATGGGGGATCAACCAATCATGAATGCATCGGCAGAGCAGCACTCCGGCATGAAGACCCGGGGAATTTCCCTGAATAAAACAAAAGCTGCGCAGGCATCCGCTGATAACTTTGGAAACGATGAAAACGGCTGTATGGCTCGCACAAAATCAGTAGCGCTAAAAATTAATTTCCAGGCTAATTCTAAAAACATACAGAACCCGGCAGAAATAGCAGGTATAGCCGACTCAATGAACAGCAGCCAGCTGGCAGACTGTTATTTTATTGTAGAAGGCCACACTGATGCAACAGGCAATGATTATTATAATCTGTGGCTATCACAGCAAAGAGCAGAGCAGGTTAAACAGTATCTTAGACAGAACAATGTCGATGAAAACCGACTGATTGTGGTTGGCAAAGGTGAAGATGAATTAATTAATCGCGCTGCTCCCAATGATGCAGAAAATAGACGGGTGGTATTTAAGGTCGTTAACTATTCCAGGTAGTTTAATCATCAGGGGTTAAATCTGTTTTTTCGCCCCTGGTTACAGAAATGATTACCCCGGAATTAAGCATTTATGCAAAATGAATAAGGTATAATAGTTTATAGATATAAATCATCATGTTTTCGTCATCACGGTATGCTTTTGAGCCGGGATCCAGTGGTTTTTTATGTATTGAGTTGTATACGACATGAAACTAAATGCTTCATTACAATATTAAATAATTTTAAACTGTCGTCCCCGAATGCTTGTGTCGGGGACCCAGCGACTTTAGGTGCCGTAAGCCACTTGATTATTAAATACATCCATATATTTAACCCAACGAGCGAAGGGCAGGAGCCCGTAGAAATGACATCGTTTTTTAAGTTAACGGGACAGCAGTGACCAATTAGCTTTGTATTTAAGGTAGTGAATTTGAATGATAAAAATAGAATACTAATGAATTACATAATAAAGAATATTCTTTGGTTTAGTCATCCTGAGCAAAGTCGAAGGATCTGGTGGCATACTCCATACTGACACATCACTAAACCAGACCCTTCAATCTGCAGTTAGCCGTAACGCCTGTCTGCCGATGACAGATCATTATCCTTCCCCCGGATTAAAATTTAAACCTGCTGAGATATTGCAGTCACTATAAGCAAATATCCAGCGGCACAATATTTTGTGAACAGAAAATATGAATAAAAAGTAACATGAAGGTGTAGCACTTATGAATTTCCTAAATATAAAAATAGTTTTTCTTATCGTTTTTATAACCACAACCCTGATCGCCTGTGGTGTAGATGTGGGCGGCAACGAAGACAAAACCAGCCCACAAATCGGACTAACCAGCCTGAATAGCGGTGAAGAAGTGATTGGTACATTCAATCTAACCTGGGCTACGGATGACCCTAACCCAAGTACTGTTGATATTTATCTGTCCACAGACTCCGGCGCGACCTACCCCACTGTAATCGGGCTTAATGTCCCCGATACCGGCAGTTATGATTGGGATACCAATTCGGTAGATGATTGTCGCAACTGCCGGCTGCGAATTATTCCACAGGATGTTGTGGGCAATGTGGGCGAAGCAACAGAATCGGCTGAGGATTTTATAGTTAATAATGTACCTCAGGTGCTGGGCGTCGCATATTATTATGACCTGGACAATAATAGCCCGGATGCGGGTGATGAAATTCGAGTGTCATTTGATAAAGATCTTGAGATACGTACAGCAATTGCCAGTGATATTTTCTTTTTTCCTGTTCTGGGTGACAGTATCGGGCCTTTTGCTACGGTTGCTAAAGGAGTCAGTAACAATGAGCTGATTATTACAATGGATGACAATATATCTGCCTATTTTAATTTACATATCCGTGGAGTGTTTAAAACCACTCAATTAGATCGTACGGCACCATCAGGGATCAACTTGCAGGAAAATATAACAGAAGGCATTGTTTTTTCGCCTGATACGGGCAGAACGGCAGCAACAGCTGAACTTGGGATTGATATTCTGCCCACATTCACTGATTCCGGCCAGATACTCAACAGTGGTAGTAGTAACTCAATTGCCCTGGGTGATGTGGATGGCGATGGGGATCTTGATATGGTAGTTGGAAAATTTGCTAGTAGTGTGTGGCTTAATGGAGGCGATAACAGCGGTAGCAACACAGGTGTATACACTGACTCTGGACAGACACTGGGCAGTAGCAATACCTCTTCAATTGCTCTGGGAGATGTGGACGGTGATGGTGATCTTGATATGGTGACAGGGAATGCCGATGCCAATCGTGTTTGGCTCAATGGGGGTGACAATAGCGGCAGTAATACAGGGGTGTTCGTTGACTCAGGTCAGGCTTTAAATAGCAACAAAATCACCAACACAACCTCAATCGTACTGGGCGATGTAGACGGTGACGGTGACCTTGATATTGTGGTTGGAAGTAGAAACAGGGTAACAGGAAGCAATTACAGCAAAGCTAATGGTGTGTGGCTTAATGGCGGTGATAACAGCGGCAGCAATACGGGGATATTCTCTGATACAGGTCAATCGCTGGGTAGTAGTAATACCAGCTTAATTATCCTGGGAGATGTGGATGGTGACGGTGACCTTGACATAGTAGCAGGAAATGAGAATGGTGGCTCCAGCCGTGTATGGCTCAATGGAAGCGATAATAGCGGCAGCAATACAGGGGTATTCATTGACTCAAACCAGACGTTGGCCAGTGCCAACTCAATTGCCCTTGGCGATGTAGATGGTGATGGTGATCTTGATATCGTGGCAGGGAGTGGAAGCAATCGTGTGTGGCTCAATGGCGGGGATAACAACGGCAGTAATACAGGGGTATTCACGGACTCCGGTCAAACGCTAGGCAACAGCAGCGCATCAATTGCCCTTGGCGATATAGATGGTGATGGGGATCTTGATGTGATAACAGGAAATTATGCTAATGCCAATCGTGTATGGTTCAATGGTGGTGATAGCAGCGGCAGTGATACAGGTGTATTCACGGACTCCGGGCAGGCACTAGGCAGTAGCAATACCTGGTCAATAGCTCTGGGTGATGTGGACGGGGATGGTGATTACGATCTGGTGGTTGGGAATACAAGTGGCGATACCAATCGCGTATGGCTAAATTCACTTAAACATCCTTCGTTGACATTTATGCTTGATTCGGGCCAACAGCTAGGTAATAGAAATACTTCATCAACTTCCCTGGGCGATGTGGATGGTGATGGTGATCTTGATATGGTGGTTGGGAATTATCAGGACACCAATCGCATATGGCTCAATGGGGGTGATAACAGCGGTAGTGATACAGGTGTATTCACAGACTCTGGTCAGATTCTGGACAATGCCAATACCAATTCGATTGCCCTCGGTGATATAGACGGTGATGGTGATCTTGATATGGTGGTAGGGATTGAAGGTAACCCCAATCGTGTATGGTTCAATGGTGGCGATAGCAGCGGCAGTAATACAGGTATCTTCACTGATTCTGGTCAGGCACTTGGTGGTTCCTGTACTCAATCAATTGCCCTCGGTGATGTAGACGGTGATGGTGATCTTGATATGGTGACAGGCAATGGTTGTGCTGGTGGTATTTATGTATGGCTCAATGGTGGCAATAATAGCGGTAGTAATACAGGTGTATTCACTGACTCTGCTCAGGTGATAGGCGGCGCTACACAGTCTATTGCCCTTGGTGATGTGGACGGTGACGGTGATATTGATATTTTGGCTGGAAGTAGTGGTGCAAATAGTGTGTGGCTTAATGGAGGGGATAACAGCGGCAGTAATACAGGCGTATTCACTGACTCTGGTCAGGCACTGGGCAATAGCGATACCAACTCAGTTGTCCTGGGTGATATAGATGGTGATGGTGACCTTGATATAGTGGCAGGAAATACGGGCACTACTTCCAATCGTGTATGGCTAAATGGAGGTGATAAAAGTGGCAGTAATACGGGTGTGTTCTCCTCCAGCCAGGCTCTGGGCAACAGTGATACTCGATCAGTAGCTCTGGGTGATGTAGATGGCGATGGTGATCTTGATATAGTGGCAGGGAACTATCAGAGCGCCAATCGTGTTTGGGTAAATGGAGGTGATAGCAACGGTAGTAATACGGGTGTATTTACTGGCTATGGTCAGGCGTTAGACAATGGTAATACCAGATCAATAGCTCTGGGTGATATAGACGGGGATGGCGATCTTGATATGGTGGCAGGGAATGATAATGGTGGTGTCAATCGAGTGTGGCTAAATGACTTCTAACATTACTAACAAAAAAACAAAACCAGACCAGAGAACACAGCTTATGCAGACTCGCGTGATTCAATTAATTTTTCCAGCCCGAATCACCCGGCCCTGCATAAATCTGGTTTCCTCTGCGCCTCTGTGGCTAGTGTTTGTATGACTGAAGTTTTACAGACAGGGCGCATAAACAAAAGCCACTGGATCCCGGCTCAAAAGCAACCCGGGATGACGAAAACATATTATTTTTTGACCAAATAGTTTTTAAAAATAAAAAAACAAGGAGCAGTAAAAATGAATAATCTAAATATAAAAAGCATTTTACTTATCATCTTTATAACCACAACCCTATTGTCCTGTAAAGATGATGTGGGTGGCAACGAAGACAAAACCAGCCCAAAAATCGAGCTAACCAGCCTGAACAGCGGTGAAGAAGTGATTGGTACATTCAGCATAACCTGGGCCACCGATGACCCTAACCCGAGTACTGTTGATATTTATCTGTCCACTGATTCCGGCGCGACCTACCCCACTTTGGTTGAACTTAATGTTCCCGATACTGGCAGTTATTCCTGGGATACCAATTCGGCAGATGATTGTCGTAACTGTCGGCTGGGGATTATTCCACAGGATATTGTGGGCAATGTGGGTGAACCAGCAGAGTCTGCTGAAGATTTTATAATTAATAATGTGCCTCAGGTGTTAGGTGTTGCTTATTATTATGACCTGGACAATAACGGTTTTGATGGTGGAGATGAAATTCGAGTGCCGTTTGATAAAGAGATTGAAATAAGGACATCGATAGCCAGTGATATTTTCTTTTTTCCTGTACTGGGTGACAGTATTGGGCCCTTCTCGACTGTAAAAAAGGGCGATAATCCTAAAGAGCTGATTATTACTATGGACATTCTTAGCCCGGATTCTGATTACCGTTTACATATTCGAGGGGAATTTAAACAAGATAAGCTGGGCCGCACTTTTCCTAGTGGGATTAATCTGCAGGATAATATTTCAGAAGGCATTATTTTTGCGACTGATACTGGAAGAACGGCAGCGGTTGCTGAGTTGGGGATTGATATTTTACCTACGTTTTCTGACTCTGAGCAGGCAATTGGCTTTTATTGGACGACATCAATTGCTCTTGGCGATGTGGATGGTGATGGAGATCTGGATATGGTGGAGGGAAATTATTCTGATGCCAATCGTGTGTTTCTCAATGGAGGTGACAACACCGGCAGTAATACGGGATTATTTCGTGAAACCCGGGCGTTGGGCAGTAGCAATACCAGATCAATTGCCCTGGGTGATGTAGACGGTGATGGGGATCTGGATATTGTGGCAGGTAATGGTGATGCCAATCGTATATGGCTCAATGATGGTACGGGAGAATTCATTGTCTCTGAGCCGGCGCTGGGCAGTAGCAATACCACGTCAATTGCCCTGGGCGATGTGGATGGTGATGGGGATCTGGATATTGTTGCAGGGAACACAGTTAGATCAGAAGGGGATGATGGTAGCAATCGTGTGTGGCTCAATGGCGGTGATGACAGTGGTAGTAATACGGGGATATTTATTGACTCTGGCCAGGCGTTGGGCAGTAGCAATACCAGATCAATTGCCCTGGGCGATGTGGATGGTGATGGAGACATGGATATAGTGATAGGAAATGAAGGAGCTAATCGGGTGTGGCTTAACAATATCAATAATACTCAAGACCAAAAAGGCGTATTCACTAACTCCGGCCAGGTGATGGGCAGTGACAATACCAAATCAATTACCCTGGGCGATGTGGATGGTGATGGAGACCTGGATATGGTGACAGGAAATGATACTCTTGGCACCAATCGTGTGTGGCTTAACAATATCAA
>QIDK01000224.1 GCA_003228405.1 Gammaproteobacteria bacterium
ATTATTGAAATGCTTTCAATTTTAAGTGCACTTGCGCCAACCAGTAACTCTGAAAAAAACAGTATTAATATAAACAATGTAAATTTTATTTTCATAAATGCTCTTTTAAATCAATTATCTCAATATCAACCGTATCATCACTACGTTCTTTTCTATTATAGCGTTCAGGTAAAAACTCTTTTAATCGCTCAAGACTTTTCCATAACCACACTTCGTTTAAACCATCTGCAAATCGGGACACATTAATTTCATGAAACTCAATAGCTTTTTCTTCAAACGGGGCGGCTTTTTTCTGCAGCAAAGCTGTATATTCTTTCTGTTCTGTTGCAGTTAAATTTTCTGGCTTTTCTGAGTTATAAATAGCCTGAGCAAAATCCCTGTATATTTCAGCAATTCGATAGGTAGAGGCGGCCAGCATCTCCGCCTGCTTATATGAAGCTGCTCTTCTGTAGGCTTTTATCGCGCGGTGCATACGCTTGCGTTTTTTTTCCAGACTCTTCTTTAATGGTAGGCTTAATTTAACTTTACGGTAACTATCCAGCACCGGCTCAGCCAGCGCAAAACGGGACCTGGCCGCCAGATAACGAGTGCGCTCGGTGCGCTGCTCACCACCTCTGGCATCGGCATTAACCAGCTGCACTCGCCACTGCACAGCCTGTAGTTTATTTTCTTCACGTGCATATAGTTCAAGCAGACGCTGCTGCGCTTCTATGGATCGCTCTAAGGACAAAGGAAATCGATTTATAATGTCTGCATATATTTTTTCCGCGCCAGGCATATTATTTTCCCGTTCTGATAATTCAGCAGCCTGCCACAGCGTATCAAATTCATCACTGGCAAGCAGCGCTACTTCTGCAGATACGTTTTTCAGCTGTCTCAGCTGTAAAGAATTTAAGTCATTCGGGAATGAGTATAGCCAGAGCTGATACCAGCGGTTTGCCTGTCGATAATTCAGGCTAGTTTTAGATTGCAGAGCCTGTGTGTAATAATGTGTAGCCAGTTGCTGCAGATTTTCTTTTAGGGCAAGTAACTCCTTTCTGGTTTCAGCGGGCTTATACAGGCCCCAGTAGTTACTGTTAATATTATAACGCTGCACATAATCTTTTTTTGCCTGCAGTACTAATTCAGAAAAACCACCCTCATCATAAATATTAATAATCGCCAGCAGAAAGCCGGGGGATTCTAAATGCACTTTGTTTGCAGATACAAACAGGCGATAACTTCTAACTGAATCTGCGTATTTTTTTTTATTTAGATAAAACCGGGCCAGAGATGCAAATATCTGATATTCATATATTCTTTTCTGTTTATCCGCAAAATAATCTCGAGCACTTATCGGGCCAGCCTGATAAGAAAAACTTAAATTAATTACATTCATAACACCTTCTATAAACTCGCGCTCAGACGATGGCATCAATTTTAAATTCATATAACCCTTGTCCGCATGCAAATCCAGCAGATGCATAAATAAATTTAAAGCCCGGTTATAATGGCTTAGTTTAAAATGAGACCAGCCCTGCTTATAAACCGCCTTCTCATAATAGCCTGAAGTATTATTATATTTTCGATAGGCCACCACCTCGCCATAAGCTGCCTGCGCCTGTGCAAACCGGCGTTTACTAAATAATATTTCACCCCGCCAGAACTGTGCTTTATCGTAATACTGCGTTTTCGGATATTGACCAAGCAACTGATTTAGTGCCTTTAAAGCTTCGTCCCTGCCATCACTTTTTTCATATTCACGGGAGAGCCGATATAGTAGATGGTCACTTCTGTGTAACGGATAATCTTTAATTAAGGTTTCAAATAACAATACAACTGAAGTCAGGGGGATGTTTTGCGTACTATTATTTTCACGCTGTAGTGCGGCCAGTTTACTTCGCCCATCACGCTGCATCGCCTCATCTTGCAGCATATCCAGTAAATCAGTAACCCGGCTGTATTCAATCAGCAAAATATCCTGTTGCAGCAGATTAACTGAGTCAGCTTTATTCTGCTTTAGTCTTTCAGGCTGTTGTTGCTGGCCGTCTTTATGCACATTGCTGCAGGATACAGATAGCAGGCTAAAAGCGATGAATATTAATTTACTGACGTTCATGTATTTATCTAACATTTACATGATTATAGTTTTGTGCGAGTGCAAGACGCGCCTGCTGCAGATAACTATCAAGCCTGCTTTTTCTTTGCGCAAGAAGATCAAGTGCCTGTTGAGTCATTTGCGCTGCAATCAGGCTGTTATTTTTATGCGCACTTAGCTGTATTTTATAACTTCGTTTTAATAAATCTGCTGCTAACATTTGAATAGATGTAATTTGATCACGATCTTTTATTGATTTTTCCCGGATATCTGTACCTGCTTTTTTTAATAGACGAGATTGAATAGCCAGTATTTTTTTAACTTTAATATCCGCGTTATTTTTTAACAGGCACGCTTCACGAAAATTAAGCAGCAATTTAAAAAAGGTATCATCTTCAATTAGCTGTTTAATATAACGCAGGCTTTTACTTTTAGCTGATTTATTTACAGATTTAAACCAGGCGGTTTCTGACGAAATATCAAGCTGAGACAATTCAGACTTCAGGCTTTTCTGTTTAAGTTCCAGCATACTGGAGTTTAATGCTACCAGTTCTTTCTCATAAATATTTACTGATTTTTTATAATAAATAGCAGATTTTTCTGACAGCCCCATTTTTTCAAATGCATACGGCAGGGTCAGCATCGATTCCTGCACAGGAATTTCACGAATATCTTTTTTCTGTAATTCTGTCCACGGAATCACTGCCTGATTATAATGCTGCAATCGTGCACTGGCCCAGCCTGCGCCCAGCAGGGCCAAATTTGAATAGGGCCCATTCATGCTCACTTTTTCCAGATAGCGTCTTGCGTCTTCCGGCTTATTCTGATTAAGTAAAAGATAGCCCAGTGACTGATTGGCTTTATCAAGCAGTGATTTCGCTTCATAATTATCCAGATGTTTCTGGCCCATTTTTTTTATTATATTAGAGCCCTGATTCACAGCACCACTGTGAATCAGGGCCTCTGCCAGATTAAGCCTTGCATATAAACCCCAGTTATCAGGTGCCTGCCATTCATTTTTACGTATATATTTTGCAGCCTGCCTGTATTTTCCCTGGGACATCAAAATCAAACTATACAGGTGCTGCATTTCAGCACGTAAATTTTTGTCCACGGGCTGTTTTAGCTGACGCAGAACACCAAGCGCACTTTTATTTTGGCGCAGATGATAATAACTTTTAGCTAAATAAAATTTAGCTTTATTTTTAATTTCTTCAGCGGTAAGTTTATTTTTTATTATGCGTTGAAGTGTTTCTTTTGCCTTTATATGTAGATCCATGGCCTGATAAAGCTGCGCTTTTATAATGCCGATACTGGCAGCATCATCTCCGAGCAGATTTAGTTTTTCAGCTTTCATTATCTGACTTAAAATATTTTCGTTTAAGCCCGTCTCTTTAAGAAATGTTAAATGCCGATATAAGACAGACGCAACTGAAGACTGTGCAGGCTTAAGGGGGGTAATTAATATCGCGGGATGTTGAAGAGATTCATTTGACTGATCTTTCTGAAGCAATATTTCAACTGCCTGTGGAAAGGGTTCTTTATTGAATTTAAGTTCGGCACTACCCTGGTATTTTTTATAGCTGCGATAATAAACTGTTAATTTATGCGGGCCAGCGGATACAGCACCCTTATAAAGCAGTTGGGCGCCCCCTTTTTTCAGGCTGTTACGCTCAGCACCCGTATACTTATGTGTCGCCAGCGGTTGATCATCCAGCTTAATGACCAGTGTTTCAAGCATAAACCTGGCATCTGTATTTTGTGACAGGTAAACACTAAACGGCCGATTTATTTTATCTTCTAAAATCAACAGGTCGCGATCGAACAAAAGGGATTGTTGTTTAAGAACCTGGAGTTCCGGATTAATGCCCTGCCCGCCGTTGGCCACGCAGGAAAAAGCAGTAAACAGCAGGCATGTTAATTTTAAAAACCGCATATGAATAAGTGGCAATCCGATGAGTGTCTATTTAAAGACAGCCTAGAATAGTGTATGTAGCGGAGTTTATAAAGGAGTTTGATGCCTGGCTTTTAGATTACGCATTACGTGGTTAACTATATTGGGGTTTTATGCCAGGCGCTGGCCAAAAATGGTATTGCTGAAAATTAATCGATTTGCCGCAGCAGGGCAGAGATAACAAATGCCAGATTCGGGTTTAAAAATTACTGCTCTGTGTTTTTATTGTGAGGAAGCCAGACCGGGGTTACGTAAATGCAGGTGCACGCAAAGCCCCCCCAGACGGGAAGAATCCTCTAATTCGATCTGCATATGATGCAGTTCTGCTACGCGACTAACTATGGACAGGCCAATGCCACTACCGGAATGGGTATCACCGTCCACTTTTCTAAAGCGTTGCATTACCGCGCTTCTCTGTTCAGCGGGTATGCCCGGGCCACTATCATGCAGGTAGAGTTCAATCTCATTTTCGTTCTGACAGAGTTCGAGCATTATTTTTCCACCCTGTGGGGTATAGGCCACCGCATTACTGAGCAAATTGCGCAACATGGATTCAAGCGGGTAAACATAACCCTGAATATAAATATTTTTATCCCCATATAAGCCGATGGACTGTTTTTTATGGTTGGCAAGCGGATAGATTTCAGCAATTTGATTAACACATAGCTCATGCAAATCAATCTGTGTTATTTCCTGTGTGGCACGAATGGCCTGTGGGTCCAGCCTCGCCAGCCCCAGTAACTGACCCACCAGATGACTTGCTCTATCAACTCCCTGGCTGATAGCCTGCAATGCTGCCTGCCTGTCTGCATTACTGTCACTGGACTGCAATAACTGCAGGTGGATTTTTAATGCTGCCAGTGGTGTGCGCAGCTCATGCGCTGCATCTGAAGTAAACCGCCGCTCCTTGTCAAATGACAGCCGCAGGGATGTAAATAAATGATTTAGCTCATCCAGCAGGGGCTGCACTTCTGCGGGTACACGATCAAACTGCAGCGCATGTAACTGTTCACTTTTACGGCTGGCAATATCATTGGCGATATACACCAGCGGGCTTAGCCCACGGCTAACAAAATACCACACCAGCCCACCCATAATCGGCAGTAGCAGAACAAAGGGCCAGGTCATGTGCAGGGTGATTTTATCAACCAGCTCTTCACGCACATCTTCTCGTTCAGCGGTAATCACCTGAAAGTTCTGGTTTGAATCCCACAGGGAAAACGTTCGCCAGTTGTTCTGATTAAATACCTGATTAGCATATCCCTGCTGCAAATCACTCATCGGCTGTAATGGTGCATTGACTGAGCGTAATAGCATATTGCCGTAGGAATCCCATACCTGATAAGCCAGCTTCAGTTCATAGAAATTTCCCTGCTGATAGACTTCCTGTTCAATTCGGTACTTACCCAGCAGTTGCAAACTGTTTTCCTTCACCTCATCTGAAAATTCTTTCATATGACCCAGGTTCACCTCCGCCAGCACCAGCCCCAGCATTAACCGCGCAGATCTTGACAATTGTGCGTCAAACAATTCCTTAACTTCATGTACACTGGCACGATAACCACCCCAGATAGTGACGCCACCGGTCACCACCAGGGTAAGCAGAATAGAGAGTAAAAGAAAATTACGTAATGAATATTTCATTCTGTTAGCTTATCAGATTATCCGGTTATTCCAGGGAACCAGACATTTAGAAAATATTTACCGCAGAGAAAAATACTTAACTTACTGGCATTGCCTCTGCACAGGGCCGCTGTTGCTATTGAATTTTTTGAGGCTAAATTACGTTGGCTTGTCAATGGTATAACCCACTCCGCGAACGGTGCGTATCAGGCCATTCCCCAGCTTCTTTCTTAAGTGATGGATATGCACTTCCACCGCATTGCTTCCCACATCGTCATCCATACTATACAGGCCATCTTCCAGCTGGGTACGGGATAAGACTCGGCCGGTATTTTCTAATAATTCAAGTAATAAACCGTATTCACGACGTGATAAATCAACCATTTCTCCCTGCTTGCTAACCGTATGGGCTGCGGGATTTATAATGATAGCCTGATGCTCAATTAATGGATCTGCCCGACCACCCACCCGCCTTATCAGGGCACGTATGCGAGCGCACACCTCATCCAGATCAAATGGTTTAACCAGATAATCATCAGCCCCCGCATCAAGCCCGGCTATACGATCTTCAACCCCATCCAGTGCGGTTAGAATTAGCACGGGCAATAAACTGCCCTGTTTGCGTATGCTTTCTAACAGCTCCAGGCCTGATATATCTGGCAGCCCCAGATCTAACACCATAACATCGTAAGACTCATACTGTAACGACGCCAGCGCAGGCCTGCCCTGCTGAAACCAGTCAACAATATAATCCTGTTGTTTGAAACCAGTATCAATTCCCTGACCCAGCAGCACATCATCTTCGATTAATATTATTCGCATAAAAAACCTGTATTAAAACAGAAAAAATCAAGTCAGCCAGTGCCAGAGAGCCACTGCATTGCGCGTGTAATCTGCAGGTTCGTGTCCTGAATAATAATAGTGTGACATGCTCAGCTTAAGTTTTTCTTAAGAATCATTTATTATAGTCCGTAATGTGCTGTTTATAACTTTCGGCACCCAAACACAGCTGGAAAAATTTTGAAAAAAATACTCTCTCCCACCCTGTTTTTTTTATTGTTGTTATTAAGCAAAACTGCCAGTTCCGACTACCCCATAGCTCCAGAGTTCAATCTGCCAACAGACGATGCTCCGATTCAGCTGTCAAAGCTGCGGGGCAAACTGGTGTATGTAGATTTCTGGGCATCCTGGTGCCGCCCCTGCAAAAATTCATTCCCATGGATGATCAGCATGAAGAAAAAATTTAAAGACATGCCATTTGAAATTGTTGCAATTAATCTGGATACCAATAAAGCCCTGGCAGATCAGTTTATTAAATCACAATCGATCAACTTTCCGGTTGCCTTTGACCCCGAGGCAAATATTGCAAAAAAATATGAGGTAAAAGGCATGCCCAGCAGTTTCCTGGTAGATGCACAGGGCCACCTGAGAATTCGTTATACCGGCTTCTGGAATAAAAGCAAAAATGAAAAGGAAGCCGCAATTAAAGATTTATTAGAGAAGATAAAAAACAGTCCGACAAATTAGTTTTAGTTGAGGAATAATTTAATGTTTCGAGTTTTTTTAATATGCAGTCTACTGACGCTAAGCGCCTGTACGACTGTGCAACCCTGGGAAAAAGACCTGCTGGCTAAACCCTCAATGGCACTGGTCACTGATGAAAGCGAAAGTTTTCTGGATGATCATATTTACTTCAGTAAAGAATCAGCAACCGGTGGTCAGGGCATAGGTGGGGGGGGATGTGGATGCAATTAAAAAACAGGCAGTTCTCGCAAAATAACAGCCCTAAAAACAGCCATTCTAAACTGTCTATTAAGAGCAAATTAACCATGGCGACCTGTGCTTTATTACAGGCAGGCACACAGCCTGCGCAGGCTGAAGGTGATGAATGGGAAATAGATACTGCCATGCTCTATTACTCCGAAGATGGCAGGGTCAGTGTTTTTGAACCAGTAATTTCCGCTAAAAAAGAAATTGATGATGATGAATTTCTTACATTCAAACTAATATATGACACCCTCACAGGCTCTACACCCTATGGTGCCGCACCAACTGATTCTGTGCAGACCATTACCAATCCATCCGGTAATTCAAACTACACTACGGCTGCCAATGAGCTACCTCTAAACAGCACGTTCAGAGACACGCGGAGTTCATTCAGTGCAGGCTGGTCCATTCCACTGGATCGATTAAAACGAGTCACAATGGGAGCAAACATTTCCAAAGAATACGATTTCAGTTCCGTAGGCACCAGTGCAAGCTATGCTGTGGATAGTATTGACAGAAATCGCACCTATAGCATTGGCATCAGTTATAGCTCAGATAAATGGGACCCGATAGGCGGCAAAAACCCTGAACTGGGATATATGATCGATGGTGAAAGCTCTTCGCCACAGAACAAGGGCGGCACGGACACTAAAGCCAATACCGACCTGATACTGGGCCTGACTCAGGTTATCAATCGATCGACCATTATGCAGTTTAATCTCGGTTACAGTAATTCCAGTGGCTATTTAACCGACCCCTATCGCTATATTTCAATTGTCGGTGCGGATGGCCGACCCCTGGTTGAAACGGGAGCACCCACCGATGCATTCCCCTATCGATATGAAAAACGACCCGACTCACGCAGCCGAAATACCTTCTTCTGGCGCACTGTGCATCATCTGACTGAGGATGTGATTAATACATCCTACCGCTACTTTACCGATGACTGGGGTATTAATGCCCATACCCTGGATTTCAAATATCGTTATGAACTGGGCAAGGGGCAATATCTGCAGCCCCATGTACGTTATTACACACAGACCGCCGCTGACTTTTATGTGAACAGTTTAACCGCCGGTGAAGCACTACCCGACTTTGCCAGTGCTGATTATCGCCTGAGAGACCTTGTAACCACCACGGTGGGCCTGAAATATGGTATTAACCTGGATAAAAACAGTGAGTTTAATGTGCGTGCCGAAATCATGAACCAGAGCTACAATGTAGATAATTTAATTGGCGAACAGAACAACCAGGACATTGCGCCGGATCTGGATGCGATTATTCTTCAGTTTGGCTACAGCTTATACTGGTAAACCAGAGGGGGCATAAACATTTTGTGTAGCCAGAATAAAAAACCACGTTCTAAGAACGTGGTTTTGATTTCACTCTGGAAGGGTGTATATGGCCCTTATGAAAATGCTAGCCCATTTTCAGGCTACAACATTAAACGTAGCCCGGATGGAATGAAATGGAATCCGGGGATCGGGAAAAACCCGAAACATCATCCAGCTAACCCCGGATTCCGTTACACTTCATCCGGGCTACACGGGTACAGTTCTAAAGGCCACAGCCTTCTAACCTATACCACGTCCTAAGGGCGTGGTTTTTATTTTTATTAATAAAACACGGTTAAATTCTGGCTGCATGGCGGTTTTAAGCATTATCTATGGCCATTTTCTCCCCCTCTAATAAAAAAAACTCATACTTCCCTTAAGGATATGAATTAGCTAATCTTCCAATCCCCTTTATCATGTTCACACCCATATTTTAGTTATGCTGTTATATTAGCGTAAATTATTGCTAAAACATGATAAAAATCAACCATTAACAGCAATAAACCCGTTAATCTGCTGGCAGATTTTTAAATGATCTTATAATCACTCAGGCCCTGTATGACCTGAGCAGAGGAGAACACAATGATTAAGCCACACGGTTCTGACGAGCTGAACCCACTATTTGTATACGACACTGCTGAAAACGAAGCCCTGCAAAAAGAAGCAGAAGGCCTGGCTTCTATTGTCATAAGCTCTGCATCTGCTGCTAACGCAGTCATGATGGGCGCAGGTTATTTCAACCCTTTAACCGGTTACATGACAAAGACCGATGCTTTATCTGTTGCCAAAGAAATGAAGACAACTTCTGGTCTGTTCTTTCCAACCCCTGTTTTAAACCTGGTTGAAAATGCAGGCAGCATTAAAGCCGGTGACCGCATTGCCCTTAAAGATCCCAATGTAAAAGGCAACCCCGTGTTAGCAGTGATGGATGTTGAAGCGGTAGAAGAATTCTCCGATGCCGACATGGCGATGATCAGCGAAAAAGTATATGCACCTGCTGCTGGCGAAGCGCATCCCGGTGTTGAAGCGTTTAACTCACAGGGCAAGGTTTGTCTGTCTGGCCCGATCAAGGTTCTGAACTTCTCATACTTTATTACTGAATTCCCTGATACTTTCCGTACCGCAGTTGAAATTCGCAATGAAATTGCAGAACGCGGCTGGAAGAAAATTGTCGCATTTCAAACGCGTAACCCAATGCACCTGGCTCACGAAGAACTGTGCCACATGGCAATGGATCGTTTAGGCTGTGATGGTTTAGTTATTCACATGCTGTTAGGCAAACTTAAGCCAGGGGATATCCCGGCTCCTGTTCGTGATGCAGCAATTCGCAAGATGGTTGAGCTGTATTTTCCTGAAAACAGCGCAATGGTTACAGGCTACGGCTTTGATATGTTATATGCCGGCCCTCGCGAGGGTGTATTACACGCGCTGTTCCGCCAGAACATGGGTGCAACTCACTTCATTATCGGTCGTGACCATGCAGGTGTTGGCGATCACTATGGTGCATTTGATGCGCAGACTATCTTCAAAAACGAAGTGCCTGCTGGCGCATTAGACATTGAAATATTCGAAGCTGACCACACGGCCTACTCCAAGAAACTGGATAAGGTAGTGATGATGTGTGAAGCACCGGATCATGAAAAAGAAGACTTTGTACTGTTATCCGGCACCAAGGTTCGTGAAATGCTAGGCCAGGGCATTGCCCCACCGAAAGAATTCTCACGCCCTGAAGTGGCAGACATTCTGATTAGCTATTATCAGAGTCTGGAGAAGTAGACCTGAGAAGTAAGTTTTAAACTTATTTTTTAATTAAAAAGCCCTGAATTTTCAGGGCTTTTTTTATGGGACAAATCAACTCGACTATTAACCAATAGCAAAATTTGCCAGCTTTATTTGCTCGCAGGTTAAAGGCACGGCTATGGTACATCTCCAGCGGGGATAGACCGCCGCCCATTTTTAATTGGTATGGGGCGCTCTGTCCCTGAGCTACCCCCACAAAATAACCATTAAAATCAAAAAGATAAAGGCATTTTTAGCGCAAATAAACGCGAATGTACGCTATTTTTGTAGGCGGTAGCTTTAGCTGACGAAATATT
>QIDK01000119.1 GCA_003228405.1 Gammaproteobacteria bacterium
ACGAGCCAATGACTTTTGACTTTTGACTTTGACTTTGACTTTGATTTTGTCTGACGACTGACGACTGACGACTGACGACTTAAGACTTACGACTTACGACTTATAACTTAAGACTATCTTTTCAAGGCTTCTGATTAGTAGGCTTATTCAGAAACTGATATTGACCGTTTTTAATTTGCAGTACTTTCACACTGCGTTTTTTATTTACCGGCAGACGTATTTCTTTCAGCAGGCGATCCCCCGCATATACATAAATTAACTCAACGCCTTTATAATCTGCATCATTAGAGAAATTATAAACCCATAGTTCATAAGTGCTACGGGCATTTATATGATCCAGGGTAATGGTTTCCGGGCCATAGCCTTCAAGTTCATCTACATCCAGTCTGGCGCGATTAGGTGCATCTTTCATATTGCGGTAGGAAATATGGAAATTTGGGCCTTTTAAATGTAAATCCAGATCCAGTGGCTCATCATCCCACTGTAATACAAAACGTGTTTTACCCGGTGGCAATACCGGGCTTAATAGTAAACGCCGATTTAACACCGTGCCGGCTTCAACTATTAAATCTGTCGTTAAACGAATATAACCTGCTTTGTCTGCGGCCAGAGGCATGCGTGCATCCATTTGCGATGCAAAGGGCTGCATGGGTAATTTTATATAACCTCTGCCATCCGTCTGATACTCCAGCTCCCCCAGCACAACTTTTACATTTGCCAGTGGCTGGCAGCTAATAGCATCTTTAATGGATACAATCAGCACATCATCCAGCTCAGCGAAGCCTTCGATATTGCGTCTTTCTTTTAGTGGCCAGCAGGCCTGTGATGTGAATGAAATACAGAGAAGTGAAATAAATAAAACTGACTGCAGGTTTTTTATCATCGTGATTTATAATTTTTTTAAATGATTCATCGTTCGATGGTTTCAAGTGCAGAATGTAGTGCATGGTCAAAAACTGAATGTTGCATAATGATTCCGGATAAGCCTTTTTCAATTTCATCCGTAAAAATTTCTACATCTTTTTCAATCACCACATTGCCCAGATGGTCAACAAATACCATCGAGGCATCATGCACCAGAATCACCGCCAACTTAAGCCGGCGCACCGGTTTATCTTCACCGTTATAGACAATAAACCAGGCACCAGGCGCAACACCTTCGGGGAGTCTGGAAATTTTTTCCTTAGCGATGACATCCGGGTCTTTCTCGGCAACCGGTTCTGGTTCGGCCTGTGCTTCGGCCTGATCCAGCTCCAGCTCTTCCTCTATATGTTCTGCCTCTGCCGGCTCTTCACCTGTTGCTACTTCACCGGCTACTGCTTCATCTGTCGATGCTTCATCTGCAGCCTGCTCAAGCAACCCTGTATCAAGCTGAGGCTCTTCAGACTCTACAGGTTTTTCAAGTTCTACGGGCTCTTCAGGTAGGCCCGATGTTTTCATTAAGGCTGCATAGGTGGCTTCCAGATCAGCCATAACCCTGCCAACAACCTGCTGGCCTTTTTTGCATTTCTTAAGCTTGTTTCCTGCCGCTTCAACGATATCCTGATTACTTAACCCCAGCTCTTCCAGCTCTGCCATCGAATGAACGGGCTGCACGCTTTCAATGATTTTCTGTAAAATCATTAATAACTCTACCCATTCATCATTCGCTTTACCATTATTTAAAAAATGATTAAACATCATGCTGGGCCAGACTTTTAGCACCAGATCACGAATGCCTTCGGGCAGTTCTTTGCCTATGGTAATTTTACGAATTTCCTGCAGCACGATTTTCTTGGCATGAGCCATTTTCACTGTTTTCTGCGATTTGGCTTCGTTTTCTCTGGCTTTGCGGTAAATTTCTTCGGTAAGTGCTTTTAGCTCATCCAATGCAACCGTGAAGGCAACCACATCTTCGTCGTAATCCTGTAATAACTTACGCACGATTTTTTCGATGTCGATATAAACCGGATCTTTGTGTTCGGATACACCAACCCCGGCCTCTGCAATTTTATCCAGTAGCTGGCGAGCAGGGTGCTGATCGTCAACGAAAAACTCTGAATCCAGCATGGCGGCTTTAATAACCGGTATCTGCAAACTTAACAGCAGGGTTTTTATTTCGTCGGTAATGCTTTCTTCATCAATAATCGCATCAAAAATCAGCTTGATGAAATCGATGGTTTTTTCAGAAACCTGGTGCACCGCTTTGGTAACCGCACCACCTTCGGTTTCACCAATACTGGAGAGCACGGCCTTTTTAATCTGATTCGCATCAAATATCAGTGGTGTCCTGCTTAAATCAGCCGCCGGTGTCTGTAAATCGGTAAGCGCCGTCATTACCTGGCGTTGTGAGTAAAAACCTTCACCACCACCCGGTGCTACATCAGCGTTGTTGCCGCCCACATAGTTTTCTATGCTTTGCCTTACCTGATTGACCGGCACTCCTGCCGAATAGGCCTGACCAGAAGGGCCGGCCTGAGGCACATTATTTTGAGGCGCATTATTAGCATTAGTCTGCGGCCCCTGCGACCCGCTCTGCGCGAACCCCTGCATACCACTGCCAAAGGCACGCCTTGGCCCCCCGCCTCCGCCACCACCGCCCGCTGGTGCATAACCCGCAGGTCCTCCGCCCTGTGGCATGGGCGCATAACCGCCGCCCGGTGGCATGGGTGGAGGCATGGGCACACCGGGTGCCCCTGCATTCATCGGTGGCTGAGGTGCATGGCCTGCGTAACCCTGCATGCCACTACCAAACGCGCGTCTGCCACCTGCGGGTGGTGGTGGCGCACTTCCCTCAGGTGGTGCGTCTCCTGCTGCCCCATCTTCAGCGGCTTCATCATAGCCAGATTCATCATAGTGCGAAAACATTCCGCTATAATCAATTTCCGGCAGAATGCCCTGCTCAATTAATAAATTATTAAGGGTCTCATAAAGCTTGCCTAAATCTGTAATCAATACCTCGTTAAAAAAACGATAAACATACAGTTTATTACCATCCGTTAAATCGGTTTTAGCAACTGAGCCATGCATCGCATCACAAAGACGCTTGGGCTCCAGGGCTTCACCATGAAAGATATCATCATTATACTGGCTGAGTTCTTTAAAGCGGGCGATAAGGTTGTTAATGGCTTCAGAGTGATCCATTGCGGCTTTACCGCTGATGGTGGTGAGGGTCACCAGCTCATCCATTTCATTTTGTTCAACCAGGCTAAGGGTGGTCACCTGTTTGCTCGGCTTTTTTTCCGGTAACTCGTCAAGCTCACTCACGGGCTGCAGATAAAAACTTAACTCATCAACAAAGCCCTGCTGAATGTTCTGTTTGTCTTCACGAAACGCATTCATACATTCAAACAGGCTATTTTGTTCTGCGGTGCTGATCGCTTCATTAGCCGCCTCGAACAGATAATCGTCCGCCTTTTTAAACATCTCATCCAGGCGAGAAGAGAAAAACTCTTCTAACTGAGAAATAATGTGATCGACAAGCTCAGCATAATACTTTGGCTGCTCATTCAATTCCTCGTCTTTCTGGTTTTCAGTTTCAGAATCAGAATCACTCATCTGAAGCTATCCCCTTTTATCTCATGACTGCACTGTGACTGAGCTGTGACTGCAGCCGTATTATTTAACTCTGTTGCTAAGCAGAGAATTTTATCCGTATTGCTCAACATGGAGTCATTCTGATGTGATCTGAATAGCTGCATTAAAAATCACCGAAATCCAGCTCTATAAATGCCAGCCCGATACCACCTTCTTCCTGGCGAACAACCACCGCATCATTACTGGGGAATTTCTCCCCTTTATTCTGCTCATTTTCAATTAGTTTAACGGTCACAACTTCACCTAATACCGGGCGGCGTAATTTATCCAGCACCAGATACATGCCACCCTGACTGATGTTCCGTGTTCTTACTGTCTGCTTTTCCCCTGTAGGGAAACCCAGCTCAACCTCAAGATGCACTTCTTTGCGGGGATGTTCTCGATTTTCCTTAGTCACCTTGTGATCACCATATTAAATAATTGAACAGGTATTTTTTAATGCTTCATACAAAATAATAGTCGTTATTTATATTTTTCCAACTAACAAAACAATCAATTTTCATACTCAATAATAGTATGTATTTGGACAGGCAGGCTAAATGATTGAATTATTTAAATTTTCTTCGTTGTGGGTAGTGTACAGCAGTCATAATAGCCATGGCCACATTTATAGTATTTTTAGTGTGTTTATTTCAGCATTTATCAGGCCAGAGCAATACGCCCTGAAAACCCGACACCCCAATAGATTATGTGATTTTTCTGATGAACGGTTAGCGGGGATTAAATAAGCTGAAATCCAGTTTTTACAGGCTATTTCAGAAAAACCGCCATTTTTTGCCAGAAAACCTCGAATTAAGCCTGCATGATAAGAGGTTTCATGTGACTATTCTTAAGATATATCCCTGGCAGACTGAGCTACTCAGCTTCCCCATAAACAATCTCTAATATTTTCTGATGATCTGAGGCCGCTAACCTTGGGCCAAACTGACTAACCACTCTGGCGGAAGCCAGGCTGGCTATATTTCCTGCCTCATAAAATGAATGCCCATGGGTGATGCCATATAGAAATGCGCCGGCAAACATATCCCCTGCGCCATTTGAATCGACCGCTTTCACCTCATGCGGTGAAATCTCAATCATGCTATTGCCATCAAAAAGAGTGGCACCTTTTGAGCCACGGGTAATGGCAAAGGTTCTGGCTATCTGTTTTAGGGATTCCATGGCGGTCTGCAGATTGTCCGTATCTGCCCAGCTCATCGCTTCCACTTCATTACAGAACAGTAAATCGACCTTATCGCCAATCATTTCTTTCAGGCCGTCTTTAAAAAACTGCACCATAGCCGGGTCGGAAAACGTCAGTGCGGTTTTAACCCCGTTCTCCTCCGCTATTTTACGCGCCTCAACTGCGGCATGACGAGCCGTATCTGATGATACAAGGTAACCTTCTATATACAGATATTCCGAATCAATAATGGCAGGCAGATGCAGTTCATCCACTGAGAATGTTGCGGTGATTCCCAGATAGGTATTCATGGTGCGTTCTGCATCCGGGGTGATCATTACCAGACATTTCCCGGTAATACCCTCTTTACGGCCACCATCCACATTGCAGTCAACACCCGCAAGCTGGAGATCATGCATATAAAAATCACCTAATTCATCATTCGCAACCTTACATGAATAAAAGCACTGCCCACCAAAATAACGACTTGCAATAATTGTGTTGGCAGCCGAGCCACCGGAGGCTTTTTTCCCTTCAAACGCATCAAGGTACGACATTAATTGATGCTGACGATCTTCATCAACCAGTGTCATAACGCCTTTATCTATGCCGTTGTTTTCAAGGAAACTATCTTCAACTTCAAATTCCATATCGACTAGCGCATTGCCGACACCATATACGTGATATTTTTTCATTCTGCATTCCTGTTTTTAAAATATTTTTTGCCACAGAGGCATGTTTTATTACTGTGCAATTTGTGTACTGAGCATTAATAACTCATCCCAGGCACGGCCCGGTTCTACACCTTTAATCACTTTATCAATTTTTGCACAGCGTTTTAAAAATAATTTCCAGCGTGCTCCACTATGCCGTGACAGCGCTTTACGCATAAGTGCTTTTCGGTTTTCCCATACTCGCTGCTTTGCCATTGCCGCATCTATAGATATACTGGCTTCTGAAATTTTTGTAATCTGTCGCACTTCACGGCTTAGCGCCCACAGCATTAATATCGGCTCTACGCCTTCATTTTTTAAACCACCGATAATACGCGAGGTGCGAACCACATCACCCATTAGTGCACTATCAACCAGATCATAAATACTATATCGGGCACTGTCAGCAACCGCGCCTGCAGTTTGCTCAAAATTTAATTTGCCGGCACCGTGCAGTAAAAATAATTTATCCACTTCCTGGGCTGCGGCCAGTAAGTTACCTTCTACCCGATCTGCCAGTAGTTGCACCGCTTCTCTGTCTGCCGCTATGCCTTTTAACTGTAAGCGATTATTAATCCAGCCGGGCAGCTGTTCTGCGTTTACTGGCCAGCACTGAATAACAACCCCCTGCTGATCCAGCGTTTTAAACCATTTGGTATTTTTTGCACTGCTTTCCAGTTTGCCACTGCTAATAATTAATATCGCATCATCTGCCGGCCGTTGCGCATATTCCTGTAATATCTTTGAGCCAATCCTGCCTGGTTTACCACTGGGCAAACGTAATTCTAAAATTCTTTTTTCTGCAAACAATGACAGGCTATTAGCTGCATCCAGCAGCTGGTTCCAGTCGAACTGCGCATCCACATCCATGATTTCACGTTCTGTGTAATCACGCTTTCGCGCCTCAGTACGAATGCAGTCTGACGCTTCCATTAGCTGCAGCGGTTCATCACCACAGACAAAATATATTGCGCCGAGGCTGTTTTTTAAATGTCTTTCAAGCTGGTCTGGACGAACTTTCATAATCTTTATGACATAGTTGTTATGATGAATTAATACCACTCACAGTGGTGTATTTAATTTATTGGGGCTGCCTGCGTTTTGCTCTGTAATCGCAATAAAATAAGCCTTATTAAATCCTGTTGCATTTCTTCATATAATTTAGATTCTTCCCGACTTTTCCCCAATACATCTTCGGTATCAAATACAAAGTCACGATCTATATTAACTGTACGGTTTTTTATTTCAAAATCGCCTGCTGTCTGCACACTAAAACTGACAGCATAACTTAGGGTGTATTCCCTGGCCCGACCTTTGGAGTCAACTGAAACTATGCGTTTGCTTCTGCTTTCTGCAGAAAGTTTTAACACCGCTGCATCTTCTGTTTTTTCAGTGGCCAGCTTTATATTGCTTGATTTCAAACTTCTTTTAAGTGATCGGGTCAAGTCTGAGTTCGATGCCGATTCTATATAGGTTAGCTGCATGGCATCAGGTAACTGATAGGCACCGCGTAGTTTGAAACCACAGCTGGTCAATAAAACCAGACATAGTAAAACAATGATTTTAGCCGGCAACAGTTCCTTCAGGCGCATCTGTTTGCATGAAGATGCAGTTACAAAGGTCTGCATATAGTAGTACATCAGTTCGCCACAATATTCACTAAACGCCCCGGCACTACAATGATTTTACGCACCGTTTTACCTTCGGTATGGGCTTTTACATGTTCGTTCTGTTGCGCCATAACTTCTATGCTTTCCTTATCCGCATCTACGGCTACTTTAATTTTAGCGCGCAGTTTACCATTGACCTGCACCATCATCTCAATGCTGTCCTGCACCAGGGCGGTTGCATCTGCCTCAGGCCAGGTCTCATCGATAACCGTGCTCTGATGCCCCAGATGCTGCCACATGGCATGACTGAAATGCGGCACAATGGGAGATAACATTAACACCATCGCATCCAGTGATTCCTGCACCACTGCCCGGCCATTTGCAGAATTATCTTTGAATTTAGATAATTCATTCGTCAGCTCCATTACGGCGGCAATCGCGGTATTAAATGTATAGCGACGACCAATATCATCGCCCACTTTTTTAATGGTCTGATGCAGTTTTAAGCGCAATGCTTTTTGCTCATCAGTCAGGCTGGGTTTATCCAGCTCTGCTGTAACACCTGCACTAACATGATTAAAAATCAACCGGTACAGGCGCTTGAGAAAACGTGACGCACCTTCCACACCGGAGTTTGACCATTCCAGTGACTGATCCGGGGGTGCGGCAAACATGGTGAACAAACGCACTGTATCGGCACCATATTCTTCAATTAATCCCTGGGGGTCTACCGTATTGCCCTTTGACTTGGACATTTTAGTACCATCTTTTAATACCATACCCTGGGTTAATAACTGTGAAAAGGGCTCATCGCTGACATTGATTAAACCCGCATCACGCATCAGTTTATGAAAAAAGCGCGCATATAGCAGATGTAAAACCGCGTGTTCAATACCGCCCACGTATTGATCTACCGGCAACCAGTAGTTAGCCCGTTGGTCTAGCATGCTGTCTGCATCCGGGCAGGTATAGCGGGCGTAATACCATGAAGATTCAAAGAAGGTATCGAAGGTATCGGTTTCACGTATTGCTTCACCACCACAGGTGGGACAGGTAGTTTCATAAAACTCGGGCATTTTTTTAATCGGCGAACCCACATCGTCACCGAAAGTCGCGTTTTCTGGCAACACCACCGGCAACTGATCTTCCGGCACTGCCACCGAGCCGCATTTTTCACAGTTAATAATCGGAATAGGTGTACCCCAGTAGCGCTGGCGTGAAACACCCCAGTCTCTTAAGCGAAAATTAACCTGCTTTTCGCCCTTGCCCTGTGCACTTAAAAATTCGGCAATCGCATCAAAGGCTTCAGCCGACGTTTTGCCATCAAACTGGGCTGAGTTTTTTAATAGCCCTTTTTCGGTAAAGGCCTGTTTTTGCAGATCGCAGGCTTCTTCATTGGCCGGATAAATCACCTGTTTAATCGGCAGGCCATATTTTTTAGCAAATTCATAATCTCGCTGGTCATGAGCCGGCACCGACATGACCGCGCCTGAGCCATAATCTGCGAGCACAAAATTGGCGATATAAACCGGTACGTCTTCACCGCTGATGGGGTGGGTAGCTTTAAACCCCGTATCCATGCCTTTCTTTTCCATCGTCGCCAGCTCGGCTTCTGCAACTTTGGTAGTTTTGCATTCTTTAATAAATGCCTGCAGCTCACTGTTCGACTCGGCCGCTTTTAATGCCAGCGGATGCTCTGCGGCTACCGCTACATAGGTTACGCCCATCAGAGTGTCCGGGCGGGTGGTGTAAACCGTGAGCGGGGCCTCCGCCTGCACTGCAAATTGCAGCTCAACCCCTTCAGAGCGGCCAATCCAGTTACGCTGCATGGTGCGCACCTGTTCTGGCCAGCCGTCTAATTTATCTACCTCGGTTAATAATTCATCTGCATAATCGGTGATTTTCATAAACCACTGGGGAATTTCCCTGCGTTCAACCAACGCACCAGAGCGCCAGCCCCGCCCATCAATCACCTGCTCATTGGCCAGCACGGTCTGATCTATCGGGTCCCAGTTTACGACTGCATTTTTTTTATATACCAGGCCTTTTGCATACAATTTAGTAAACAGCCATTGCTCCCAGCGGTAATATTGCGGGGTGCAGGTTGCCAGCTCACGATCCCAGTCATAGGCAAAACCCAGACGCTTGAGCTGGCCGCGCATATAATCGATATTTTCATAGGTCCACTTTGCCGGGTGTGAATTATTTTTATGCGCCGCGTTTTCCGCTGGCAGACCAAATGCATCCCAGCCCATGGGTTGCAGCACATTTTTACCCTGCATACGCTGATAACGGGAAATCACATCGCCGATGGAATAATTGCGCACATGCCCCATATGCAGGCGTCCGCTGGGATAGGGGAACATGGACAGGCAATAAAATTTTTCTTTATTAGTCTCTTCAGTAACCTTAAATACCTGATTTTCCTGCCAAAATTTTTGAGCCTCCTGCTCAATGTGCTGTGCGTCATAGTTTTCTTGCATTTATCTGTCTTCGGTTGTGATAATGAGCTATAAAAGAAGAGAAGGATACAGCACACCAGAGAGTTAGGAAACTCTGATAGTCATCTTACAGGGGGCAGGTCTATGTCAATGCATGACAAGCAAAATGAATCGTCTATGGTAGACGCATATAATCAGATGATGAGCAGGGTGAAAGATAGCATTGATAATGCTGAGGCTCATGCGATACCCAGTCTGCAAAAAGCCATTGAGCAGGCCAAACAACAGGCCATACACCTGAGTGAAGTAAGCCTGGAAGAAGCTGATGAAATCGGCAACTATATTAAGCGCGACATTAATGATGCCGCCGAATATCTAATGGAAACCAGCCATGAGTTCAGTGAATGGTTAAGGCTGGATATTGATATTATTGAACAGAAAGTACTGGAGCTGTTTTTATCAGTCGCCGACAAAACCCGTATCGAGCTGGAACAGCTGTCTCACCCTGCCTGCAATGTAACAGCAGAATATAAAACCGGCGAAATTACCGGCCCTGGGTCACTGGTCTGCATAAACTGTGATCAGATGATTCAGTTTAATACCACGGCGACCATCCCCGAATGTGACCAGTGTGGTGGTAAACTATTTAAACGCGCTGAACAGTAAATACCCAGTAGCTACACCTGCAAACAAAATGACCACAAAAATCGGTTTAATCAGTGACCCCCATGCAACCCTTGCACCATTAAAAGCTGCGCTGGATATTTTTCAGCAGCAGCAGGTGGAGATGATTATCTGTGCCGGTGATATCGCTGGTTATGGCGAAGACCAGCTGATACAGAGCATTGAATTATTACAACTTTATAACTGTAAAATGATTGTTGGAAACCACGATCATATTAATGACGATGAAAAAACCGAATCGCAATCAAAAAAAATAGAAGCCTTCTTTAGTAGCCTGCCAAAAAAACTTGAGCTCAGCATAGAAGGCAAACGACTTTATATAGTACATGCCCATCCCCCGGATTCACAACACGGCGGAATTAAATTACTTGATCCACAGGGCCAGGTAATTGCCGCTAGGAAAAAACACTGGCAACAGCAGCTTGAAAATTTTGATTATGATATTTTAATTGTAGGCCACACCCATCAGGTATTTGCTGAACAGATAGGCAAAACGCTGGTAATTAATCCTGGCAGCACACAGTTTAACCATACCTGCATGATTTTAAGCCTGCCGGATATGCAGGTAGAAACTTTTTCTCTATGTGGAAAAAACCCGGTGATGTGCTGGAACTGGGGGATATTTTTTCAGGAGCAGCATCAGACGCTAAAAACATGGAGCCCAGCTGAGACCATAAGCTGACCATTAGATATAAATTCTGTCTCAGCAGGAAGAAAAAACGTTTGTTTTTCTGGCATTGTATATTTCTATAGCTAAAACAGTAATGCAAAAAAGGCAATATTACGCATGCCCGGTAAACTCCTCAGAGCCTGAAATATCTCCACGAAATCTATTTAAAATCAAAAGCTTATTTGTCCACTAATGCACGCAAATAAAAGAAAATAAATTCTGGGGCACAACACTTATCTATTCATGCTATATATTTCCAATGACCTGGTTAGATAAGAATCGTTTTCCCGAGATACCCACATCATATTATTCAACCTGAAAAATTACTGCACTAACCAGAGGTTGAGTGCAATATTTAAAAGCTCCTTACTAATGAATCAGGATACATTCCTGAAAATCTACAGATCCATTCATTAGTACCATAGAGATTGCGGCTTAATTGGAAAATTTATTAGGCTTTTATGCCCGTACCCGTGTCTTGTAGTTAACAGGTATCATTATTCACGAAAAATCAGTTACTTAAGCGCTTGACTCTTCGCCTGCGACTAATCTTGGCGGTAGTAGTGTTGCTGACGCAGACGGTATAAGCCAGCAGTAATTGAATTTAATGACAGCCTCCTGCCTTCTACCTCTACAGGTAACATGGCTGAAACGTAGAAGAAATCAAGACGAATTCTGGGACCCTAAGACTGGGAATGGAAGGGGACAAGTATAGTGAGCCCTGGATTTTATGTCATCCATTGCGGATGATTTTATTTTTTAAAATAATTAGGAGTAATAATATGAAATATATGATGCTTGTTCTAGGAGTAGCAGTGCTTTCCGGGTGTGGCGGTGGCGGTGGTGGTGATGGTGTTTGCACAGGGTACCGTTCTTCAATAAATAGAACCTACTGTTATAGCAATTTTAGTAGTTCCGAATGTTCTGATTATAATTCGCAAGATGTTAATGGAGCATCACCATGGTATTTCTATTCAGGCCAAACTTGTTCAGATCGTGGTTTGAATGAAGGCTCAAATTAAATTTAACCAATATCACCTGATAAGATATTATCAGGTGATATTTTACAGATGCAAATTAAATGCCTTCTGATTTCTATATTTCTGGTAAAAAATATAAGCCATTTAAAATTTTCTTATTTATATCAGTTATGTGTTTCCTGCTGGTGTTATTTATTGAAACAAGCATGGATAATACAGGTTCTATAATAAATACTTATCCGCAGGAGGGGTTGAGTAACGATATAATAATCAAAACTGTTATGTATTCTGATGAAAAACCTAAATATTTTGAAGCTGAAACTATTATTGATGTATCAAGAATTCGAGTATCCGGCACTTTAATATCAAAAAATATTAAAACTGCAATTATTTCAATTGATCATAATGAGGAAAATCTCTATAGACCTTATGATTTTCTCATAGATGAATATATAATTGTTGATATTGATAAAAACAATATACTTATCCAGAAAGGAACTGATATTATTAAGATTAATTCAGAAGCTTATGTTAATTCAAATGAGGGTGACGATGCAGAAGTCAATGTTTCCAGTTATTTTTCCCCTGAAGATAAACTGCAAAAATATATCAATAATCGCAGCCTTGTTTCTGTTGAGTTTCCGATTGGTGTGAAATCAGCAGGCATTGAGAAAGTAAATGATTATTTCTATCTTCTAAATCGAAAATTAATAGAAGACCAGATATTAAATAAAAATGTGCTTAAACATGCAAGTTTGGAGTTTACAGATAAAAATGAAGCCATTCTGACCGAAGTTGTGCCCGGAAGTATTTTTGATGCTGCCGGGCTGTTGCCAGGCGATAAAATCGTTAGCGTAGATAATTTTCCTGTAAATTCAATATTTGATTTTATGGATATTTACAAAGACTCAGGACAAAAAAATAATGTCAGTGTAAAAATAAAAAGAAATGGCAATGCCCACAAAATAAATTATGAGTATTACTAAGCAATAGTGCAATTCTGGGGACACGTTCCCCGAATTTCAACAGTAACAGTCAAAATTTTTGCTCATTTAAATTAACGCCCAGCCCAGCAAACAATGCACTGCTTCTGAACACAGCAAAAGCCAATCACTATTGTGGCACGACAATGGTCGGGTGAATGATTGCCGCATAATTGAAAAGGATGGCACTTACCAGGCCATGGCACTAAACATAAAAACAGTCCTAATCTACTGAAAAACAGTATTTACTAATGAATCAGATGAAAAGAATACCTGTCTTATATCACAGAAGGTTAGCAAAAATAGTTCTTCTGTAGGAGCTATTTTCTATGACATATTAACAGTATCCTTTATTTCTGACTCAGTAATAATAGACATTAAAGAGGCTCTTCTGCGGTCTTGTGTATACATTAAGCGGCCTCATAGAACATATTCCCCTATCTGGAATCGATGTTTGCCTTATTTTAAGTTTAAAGTAATCTGTGTCTGTAATCCCCCTGGCTCTTTACGAATCATGCCAATGGCTACATTTCCAGCTTCTATTCTGGCCGATGCTTACTTAAAGACGCTATCCTGAGAACATTAGGGTTTCCAAACAGGCTGGTATCAGAGCCTTATTGGTTCACGCACTTTCGGATACTGCTCATAAATTCTATATTCAATGTGGTTTTATAGAGTCACCCATCGACCCGATGATTTTAATGATTACTCTCAAGGATGCGGCAAATCACATAAAAAAACAGGTTAAGTTATACAACCCATCATAACAATTAACGCGGTCAAGCAAATGTCTTATATATCTATACTGCCTCCAGGTGAAAAATGACTATTCGATCTGCCACT
>QIDK01000192.1 GCA_003228405.1 Gammaproteobacteria bacterium
CGATGCGGAGCGAGCCGATGTATTATACGGCTCGCTTCGCATTGCACAAATATTTCGTCAGCTAAAGCTACCTCCTGCAAAAATAGCGTACCTTCGCGTTTATTTGCGGTAAAAATGCCTTTATCTTTTTGATTTTAATACTTATTTTATGGGGATAGCTCAGGCTTTAGCCCCGCTTCCAGGTAACATGATGCTTAACTTACTGGTATTGGCTCCTGAGTCAATCACAGGGCTTTTAATTACTTCAACAATTGTCATAGACTGCAGCATATCAATGTCGATCTACTCGACCAGTGCTAAAATATCCCGCTTTTAGCCTCATAACACTGAATTGTCATAACCTGTAACATTTCCGTAATATCATCGGGTTACCCTTGCTAGCCATGAAAGATCAAATGCTACAGCAGAAATACAATCAACGAGCTTTTAAAGACCGCATGGCGCGATATTTCGTGGCTGTGGGTGGTGTTAGTGTCATCATTGCCATTTTATTGATTTTCTTTTATCTGCTACAGGTTGTCATACCGATGTTTGAATCGGCTGATATTTCTGAAAGTCATCGCTATACCGCCCCGGGCAGTGGCAAAACCCTGTATCTCGGGCTTGAAGAGCAGGCCACAATGGCTGTCAGATTTACAGATAATGCACACATTATCTTCTTTAAACCCGATACGGGGCAGGTCATTTTTGATAAAGAACTGATGCTACCGGCTAAAATTAGCAGTGTATCAGCTAATTTTGATCGGGTAATACTGGGTCTTGAGAATGGCCAGGCTCTGGTTGTGCGTTATATCTTTGATTTGAGTTATCCGGGTGACGTTCGAACAATTACCCCCGGGCTTGAATATCCATTTGGTGAAGAGCCCATATTACTGGATGAATCTAAGCAGCCATTAACTCAAATTAATATACAGTTAAATGAAGAAGGAACCGGGCTGGCGGCAATAACGTCAGATAATCGCCTGGTATTTGCCCGCTACCAGCAGGAAGAATCTTTCCTCACAGAGGAAATCACCACAGTGCTTGCATTTCGATCTGAGCAGGCATTTGAAGGTGTTATTAACTCAATTGCACTAAGCCCTGGATTAGACCATTTATATGTATCGGTTGATGATGTTATTCTCAGAGATTATGCACTGGATGAAGAAGGTTTTGATGGGAATTTCAATGACTATAAAATGCAGCGTAAAATTACCCGGCTCCAGTTATTGCTGGGAGGTTCTTCTTTATTAGTGGGTCTTGAGGATGGTGAAGTACAGCAATGGATGTCGGTACGCAATGAACATGGCAGAGTATTTACATTCATCCGTAATTTTCATCAAAGCAAACAATCCGTTAGCGAAATTTCAACTGAACAACAGCGCAAGGGTTTTGCAGTTGCCGACATAAAAGGTGAAATCACCCTTTATTATTCAACCTCACAGCGAACACTGACCAATATCAATAGCGCTAAGCAAACAATTACCAATATGGCCTGGTCTGCCCGTGCCCAAAATTTACTTGCGGTGGATAAGCAGGAACAGATTTATTTATACAGGGTACGTAACGAATACCCGGAAGTTTCCTGGGATGTACTCTGGGGAAAAATCTGGTATGAAGGCTATGATGAAGCCGATTATATCTGGCAATCTTCCGCCTCAACCAATGAATTTGAACCAAAATTCAGTTTAATGCCATTAACGTTTGGCACTATAAAAGCAGCCTTTTATGCAATGATCTTTGCGGTGCCGATCGCTATTTTAGGGGCTATGTTTACAGCGCAATTTATGGCACCACGCATGCGTCAAACAGTTAAGCCTTCAATTGAAATTATGGAAGCCTTACCCACAGTTATTTTAGGCTTTCTTGCGGGTTTATGGTTAGCTCCCTATGTGGAAACACATCTCGCTGGTATATTTATCCTGTTATTAATATTGCCTGCAGGTTTTATATTTAGTGCCTGGTTGTGGGAACGTCTACCCAATAAATCTATTTTTGAAGGCTGGGAAGCAGCCTTACTTGTGCCAGTAGTATTGTTTTTAATCTGGTTTTCCATGATTTTAAGCGGGCCTGTTGAAATACTTTTTTTTGACGGTGATATGCGTACCTATATGACGGATCAATGGGGAATCAACTACGATCAGAGAAACGCACTGGTGGTGGGTTTGATTATGGGGTTTGCGATTATCCCCACTATTTTTTCTATTACAGAAGATGCAATATTTAGTGTGCCTCAACATCTAATTCGAGGTTCACTGGCATTAGGCGCCAGCCGCTGGCAAACTATGATGAAAGTGGTTATGCCTGCAGCCAGTCCGGCGATATTTTCTGCGGTTATGATGGGCTTTGGTCGCGCTGTAGGTGAAACCATGATTGTATTAATGGCCACTGGCAACACACCATTAATAGACCTGAGTATTTTTCAGGGTATGCGTACCTTAGCAGCAAACATTGCGGTTGAAGTTCCCGAAGCTGAAGTAGCCAGCACACATTATCGTGTGTTATTTTTAGCCGCATTTATTCTGTTTATATTTACCTTTGTATTCAACACATTAGCAGAAGTGATTCGTCATCGTCTGCGCAAAAAGTATAGTGGGCTGTAATGAAAGAATGGTTTAAAACAGGAACGCCGTGGATCTGGATAAATGCGGGGGCAGTATCCATTGCATTAGTCGCCGTATTCGGTTTGCTGTTTCTGATAATAGTGCGTGGTATGAGTCACTTCTGGCCTGCCAATATAGAAGCATTTTATTATCAAAATGCTCAAAATTCGCTTACTGTTATTGCAGAAGTTATTGACTCAGAAACAGTGCCTGCTGATACAGTTCATGGAATTGATGTTAAAGAAGGCAATGTGACCCGTTATCTGGTTAAAACTGGTAACAGGGATATTCTGGGTAGTGATTTTAGATGGCTGTACGACATAGATCTGGTAAAACAAGATCAACCTGAAGAAATAATGGCATTAGAGCGTATTGAGTGGGGCAATTTTTATGGCTACCTGAATGCGGTGTATGAAAAAGAAAAACTTGTTTCTAATGCAGACACATTATGGTCAGAATTTAACAGTCGACTGCAACGCACCATCAATCTACGCGAGCAGATATTAGATCTTGAGCAGGGTGAAATAGGCTCAATAAATTATAAGCTTGAACGCTTAAGGCTAAAGCAAAAACGCCTGCAATTAGATAATGAATTAAGCAATGTAGCATTAAAAGAAATAGAACAACTGCGTGCAAACTTAAAGCAGAAATATGCCGTTTTAGTAAAACAGACCCAGGTTCTATATCAGGATATTAACAGAGATTCAATTCGTGCCACGATTATGGATGGCAAAGAAGTGACTATCCCACTTGAGAAAATAGTAAAAGTCTGGCAGCCCAATAAATTATCTGTAATTGAAAAGACAGGTTTTTATATTCATTCATTATGGAGTTTTATTACTGAAGACCCGCGTGAAGCCAACACTGAAGGTGGAATATTTCCAGCCATATTTGGTACCGTGATGATGGTTATTCTAATGGCTATTCTGGTCACACCCTTTGGTGTCATTGCAGCGGTTTATTTACGAGAATATGCAAAACAGGGCATAGTTATTCGCATTATTCGCATCGCCGTAAATAACCTGGCCGGTGTGCCATCCATCGTTTATGGCGTATTTGGCCTGGGTTTTTTCGTGTATTTTTTAGGTGGCCATATTGATGACTTATTTTATCCAGAGGCTCAGCCTGCACCTACCTTTGGTACCCCCGGCTTATTGTGGTCATCTCTGACATTGGCCCTGCTCACATTGCCCGTAGTTATAGTCGCCACCGAAGAAGGCCTGTCACGCATACCGATAAGTTTGCGTGAGGGCAGCCTGGGTTTAGGTGCAACCAAAATTGAAACCTTATGGCGAATTGTGTTGCCCATGGCCAGCCCTGCCATTATGACGGGTTTAATTTTAGCCGTTGCCCGTGCAGCCGGCGAAGTGGCACCATTAATGCTGGTTGGTGTGGTTAAGCTTGCACCCAGTTTACCGCTGGATGGAAACTTTCCATTTCTGCATCTTGACCGTAAGTTTATGCATTTAGGTTTTCATATTTATGATGTGGGCTTTCAAAGTCCGAATGTTGAAGCGGCACGGCCTATAGTGTATGCCACTTCTTTTTTACTGGTTGTAGTTATAGTGGGTTTGAATTTAACCGCAATTAATTTAAGAAATAGACTGCGCGAGAAATATCGAGCGCTGGATAACTAAATACGTTAATCTCGAAATAGACATTCCGGGATGACAGTGACAAAGTCGGATAAAGTGTTATGAGCGAAGTAATAGCGTCAAGAATTGATACATCATTAATGTCAGTAGAAGGCTCTGCTGATAAAGCAGAAATATGCATTGATGTGAATAATCTAAATTTATTTTATGGTGAATCACAGGCTTTAAAAGATATTAGTTTTAAAATTAAAAAGAATAAAGTTACTGCATTTATTGGGCCCAGTGGCTGTGGTAAATCAACTCTACTGCGCTGCTTTAATCGTATGAATGATCTGGTTGATAGTGTCAGAGTTGAAGGAGAAATTATTCTTGATAAGCAGAATATTTATGCAGCCAATGTTGATGTAACTTCATTACGTCAACGTGTCGGTATGGTATTTCAAAAACCCAATCCGTTTCCAATGAGTATTTTTGAAAATGTAGCCTATGGCCTGCGTTTGCAGGGGTTAAAAAAACGTAGGCTATTAGAAGAAAAAGTAGAGTGGGCATTAAAAGCGGCAGCTCTATGGGATGAAGTAAAAAACAGACTGGATGAAAGTGCCCTGGGAATGTCCGGTGGTCAGCAACAAAGGCTGGTTATTGCCCGGGCGATTGCAATTGAACCAGAAATTCTTTTACTGGATGAACCTGCTTCAGCCCTTGATCCCATTTCTACCCTGAAAATTGAGGAATTAATTTACGAATTAAAATCCAGGTACACTATTCTTATAGTGACCCACAATATGCAACAGGCTGCACGTGTTTCAGATGAAACAGCCTTTATGTATATGGGTGAAATGGTTGAATTTGGTAACACCAATACTATTTTTACAAATCCTGCTAAAAAGCAAACAGAAGACTATATAACCGGCCGTTACGGCTAGTTTTGAGGTTCTAATATGGAAAACAGTAATACTAGTCAGCATATTTCTCATAAATTTGATCAGGAGATGGAAGATCTTCGTAATCAGGTTTTAAAAATGGGGGGTCTGGTTGAGCAACAGATAGGTGATGCAATTGAAGCGCTGCAGAGTGTCAATGCCAGAGAAGCAGAAGAAATTATTCTTCGTGATCATAAGGTAAATGCACTTGAAGTGATAATTGACGAAGCCTGTACTCAGATTCTTGCACGCCGTCAGCCGGCTGCATCTGATTTACGTATGGTAGTGGCGGTGATTAAAACTATTACCGATTTAGAACGTATCGGAGATGAAGCTGAAAAAATTGCCAAGATGGCCTTAAATCTGGCAGAAGATGATACCGGTTTTAATAGTCGATATGCGGGCATACGGCATCTGGGTGATCATGTGAAAAAAATGGTGCATGATGTACTTGATGCTTATGCAAGGCAGGATGTGGATGCAGCGCTAAAGGTTGTGCGTGATGATGATCAGGCGGATAAGGAATATCAAAATTTAATCCGCCTGTTGATTACCTTTATGATGGAAGACCCGAGAAGAATTTCTGAAGTTCTGGATGTTATCTGGGCGGCCCGTGCATTAGAACGAATAGGAGATCATGCTAAAAATATTGGTGAGTATGTTATTTATCTTGTTAAGGGGAAAGATGTGAGGCATCTTGATCTGGATGAGGTTGCAAAAGATATATTGTCATAATTGTTTAACAAAATTATTAGAAAATAGAGATAGTTTATTCATACAGTTATTGTATAGAAGTTTAAATTGTATGCGTAAATTTGAAGCCCTGTGATTTCTTAACAGAAATAAGGTGTAAAAATATTTTCAACAAAAGGTTAACTTTATAATTATGAAACACGCTACATTATTAATAGTTGAAGACGATGCAGGCATTCAGGAAATGCTTAACTACTCATTATCTCAGGAAGGTTACACACTGCATTCAGCCTTTACCGTAAAAGAAGGCTGGGAAGTGGTCGAAAACAAGGCAATTGATCTTGTGTTACTAGACTGGATGTTACCGGATAACAGCGGTATAGATTTATTACATCGTATTCGTAAATATCATTCAAAATTGCCGGTTATTATGGTTACTGCAAAAGCTGAAGAAGAAGATCGCATTCTTGGCTTAGATGTAGGTGCCGATGATTATGTAACAAAACCATTTTCAGTTCGCGAGCTTAATTCAAGAATTCAGGCAATTCTACGTAGAGCAATGCCAGACGAACAACCAATACAGTTAGGTGAGCTATTTCTTGACCCGGTGAGTCATCGCGTAAAAGTGGGTGAGAACCAGCTGGAGTTATCGCCTACAGAATTTCGTCTGTTACATTATTTTATGGGGCATACTGACAGAGTGTTTTCACGCTCACAGTTGCTCGATCAGGTATGGGGAGAGCGAGTGTATGTAGAAGAACGTACGGTCGATGTTCATATTCGACGCTTGCGTATACAGCTGCATTCTTATCATCTGGACTCATTGTTACAAACTGTTCATGGCAGTGGCTATCGTTTTTCTAAACAGGTTTAAATGTGAGAGTGGCCTTAAGTCTACAACGTGAATTGTTTTTTCTAGTTGCATGGATGTTTTTCATGTTTGTGCTGGGTGCAATGCTTGGGTTTATTTTTCCCGTGTTGTTTACAGGCCTCGTTGCTTATGTTATCTGGAATTTATATAATTTAAACCGTTTATCTGTCTGGTTAATTAAACCTTCGAAAAATACCCCTGAGGCCATCGGTTTATGGGATGATGTTTTTTACCAGTTATATACTCTACATAAGCGACAGAAAAAATCCCGTAAAAAACTGACTAAAATGTTAAAGCGCTTTCAGAAATCTACTCAGGCTTTGCCTTATGCAACAATTGTTTTAAATTCTGCAAATGAAATTGAGTGGTTTAATTCTGCATCAAGGCAGTTATTTGGTTTGCGATCATCTCTGGACATTGGTCAGAGAGTTGATAATTTAATCAGACAGCCTGAGTTTATAAAATATTTAAGCAGGAGAGAATTTGATAAGCCGCTTGAGTTTGAAAATAACCATAAAAAATTACTGTTAAATATAACGGGTTATGGGGGCGGTCAGTATTTATTGAGTGCCACAGATATCACTTTGCAAACACAACTGGATGATATGCGCCGTGATTTTATTTCTAATGCATCGCATGAGCTGCGCACACCTATTACGGTAATGTCAGGTTATATTGAAGCTTTGCAAAATAATGATGATGAATCAATCAGCTTTCCAGTAGATAAAATTCACCAGCAAACGTCTCGCATGGAAAAAATTATTTCAGAATTAATTGAACTCGCCAGGCTGGAGACATCAACTGTTGTTGTTGATGAATTAGACATTGATATTAATGCCTTGCTTAATGAAGTTCATGGTGAAGCAATATCTCTTGATCAGGGAGAGCATGAAATTGAGCTGGATATTGTTCCCATTGATATTACAGGAAATTATAATGAACTACGCACTGCAATTTCAAACTTGATGACGAATGCCATTCGCTATACGCCGCAGGGTCGAAACATAATACTTAGCACTACATCAGATGAGATGGGCAGTTATATTAATGTTGAAGATAATGGTATCGGTATTAGTTATGAACACATATCCAGGCTGACTGAGCGATTTTATCGGGTTGATGAGGGTCGTTCAAAAGAAAAGGGTGGCACGGGTCTGGGGCTGGCAATTGTTAAACATATTCTAGACAGGCATGGGGCGAGTTTACATGTGCAAAGTCAGATAGATAAGGGCAGCACTTTTAGCTGTTACTTTCCACATATGCACTAAATTAATGCGTGTTTTGCAGGTCAGGCCTGCTTTCTTAACCTGGTTTACGTCATGAAATTGTAATAATCCTGACATTTGTTATTCATATAATTCACACAAAATAGTCACACTTACTTACTTCGGAGTTTTAAAGAATGAAACATAATAAATTCATATCATTTATAGCGATGGTAGCTATTAGCCTGCTCGTCACTAACAATGCATCTGCTGTGTCTGTAGACAAAGGTGTGCCAGAATATAAAGCGGTTAGCGGCATATCGGGTAATCTGTCGAGTGTTGGCTCAGATACTCTTGCCAATTTAATGACCTTATGGGCAGAGTCTTTTAAACGCGCTTACCCTAACGTAAATATTCAAATTCAGGCAGCGGGTTCTTCAACTGCACCCCCGGCTTTAACTGAAGCTACTTCTAATTTTGGCCCAATGAGTCGTAAAATGAAATCAAGAGAAGTGGCGTCATTTGAAGATCGATATGGTTATAAGCCTACTGCGATTCCTGTTGCTATTGATGCTTTAGCGGTTTATGTCAATAAAGATAACCCGATACAAGGCCTCACTATAAGTAATATTGACGCCATATTTTCATCAACTAGAAAATGCGGCGCTGATGACAGTATTACAAAATGGGGCGATTTAGGGTTGACAGGTCACTGGAAGAATCGTGATATACAGATGTATGGTCGTAATTCAGTTTCAGGTACCTATGGTTACTTTAAGAAAAAGGCACTGTGCAAAGGTGACTACAAAAATAATGTAAATGAGCAGCCTGGCTCAGCATCTGTTGTACAATCTGTAAGTAGCTCTATTAATGGAATTGGTTATTCAGGTATAGGTTATAAAACCTCTGGTGTACGTGCAGTGGCATTAAGTAAAAAAACGGCTGGCAAATATATTGAAGCTACACCTGGCAATGCAGTGTCTGGAAAATACCCGCTATCACGGTTTTTATATGTTTATGTGAATAAACACCCGAATAAAGATCTGGCGCCATTAGAAAAAGAATTTATGAAAATGATTCTGTCTAAACAGGGTCAGGAAGTGGTTATTAAAGATGGCTACATTCCTTTACCGGCTAAGGTAGTACAAAAATATCTGGGTCAGTTATAAGGCCTGAGCAAGCTCTGATTAGATTATGATGTGATTTTATAGCAGCCCGCCCAGCAAGATGACGTACAGTAGCTGTGACTTTTGGGTAGCAGGATCACAGTCATAACCTGATCAGAGGTTCCCTGAATATATATTCAGGTGTATTGAAGGGCTGCATTTATGCAGCCTTTTTTATTGAAAATTTAAACCAGGTCACCAGGGTGTGGATATTTTCCTTAAGGCTATTCTATTAATTGATGGTGTCTTTTAAATCAGGCTTCCCCAGGTAATTGAAGCCTGATTGAAGAATAACTAATATCCGCTTATCTTAAATTCTTATATAATGACGAGCTAATTTTTTAACAGCAGAATTTTATGCCTCAAATCGATTACATCGTAAAACCCGGCGGTCAGCTTTCAGGCGAATTTCGAGTGCCGGGAGATAAATCAATTTCACACCGGTCAATTATGTTCGGCGCCATTGCCGACGGAACTACCCACGTGACCGGCTTTTTACAGGGAGAAGACAGTTTAAACACCCTCAGGGCTTTTCGTGCCATGGGTGTTGAAATTGATGGCCCGAATAATCAGGGTGAAGTGACTATTCACGGTGTAGGTATTGATGGTTTGCAGGCTCCGGCTGAAACTATTGATCTGGGTAACTCAGGTACCTCGATACGTTTAATGTCGGGCTTACTTTCAGGGCAGTCGTTTGATGTTGTATTGAGCGGTGACCGTTCATTATCTAAGCGGCCAATGAAGCGAGTAACCGAGCCGCTGGCATTAATGGGTGCAAAGGTTGATACAGATGAGGGGGGTTGCCCACCCTTAAGAATCACTGGTGGGGCTGCAATTAAGGGCATAGATTATGCCATGCCAATGGCCAGTGCTCAGGTTAAAAGCTGTGTGTTACTGGCGGGGATGTATGCTGAGGGTAAAACCTGTGTAACTGAGCCTGCTACCACCCGAGACCATACAGAGCGTATGTTGAATGCCTTTGGTTACCCGGTAGGAACCACCACAGGCAGGATGTGCATTGAAGGTGGTGGACGATTAACCGCCTGTGATATTGATGTGCCAGCGGATATCTCCTCTGCAGCCTTCTTTCTGGTTGGGGCAAGTATCGCTGAGAAAGCGGATATCACGCTACAGCATGTGGGTATAAACCCGACTCGAACCGGCATAATTGATATTTTGAAGCTGATGGGTGCAAGCATTGAACTGTTAAATGAGCGAGTGATAGGCGGTGAACCTGTGGCTGATATTCGCGTTCGTAGTGCAGCGCTTAAGGGTATCAATGTCCCTGAAAACCTTGTGCCACTTGCGATTGATGAATTTCCCGTGTTATTTGTGGCAGCGGCCTGCGCACAGGGTAAAACGGTTATTACCGGCGCCGAAGAGCTGCGGGTGAAAGAATCTGACCGTATTCAGGTTATGGCGGATGGTCTGCAGGCGATAGGTGTTGATGCCGAGGCAACAGCTGATGGTATGATTATACAAGGAGGCAGCATTAAAGGCGGCAGAGTACATAGCCGTGATGATCATCGTATTGCGATGGCCTTTACAATGGCGGCATTAAGAGCAGAATCGGATATAATTATAGAAGATTGTGAAAATGTGAATACCTCGTTCCCGGATTTCATCGGTATTGCTAACCGGGCAGGCATTGCTGTTTCTGTTTGTTAAAATCAAAAATAAAGGCATTTTTACCGCAAATAAACGCGAATGTACGCTATTTTTGTAGGCGGTAGCTTTAGCTGACGAAATATTTGTGCAATGCGAAGC
>QIDK01000272.1 GCA_003228405.1 Gammaproteobacteria bacterium
CCTTTGCAGCTCTGACATAGCACATCATCAGCAATATCGAAGCAAGTATAACACTAGCAGTTAATGCGTCTTTTAAGGCAAAGAAGATAAGTCCAAAATGTAAACTAATAAAACATAATGTAGCTAATGCAATTTTAGACTTTATGATTTTATCCAGTCCAGCAAAGTCACCTTTCCCATGCCAGCTTTCTCTTCTAACAAATGCATTTATCGTTTTCGGAAAACCTTCATGAAATACTTTCCAGTTTTTATTTAAAATTACTGTAATATTATTTTTATTCGCTCTATCACAAAAATCTACATCTTCCCCCGTCTCAAGTTTCTCATCAAATCCCCCCAGGCTTTGAAATGTATTAACTGTTGTAATTATGTTTCCGCCGTTAATATAATCTTTATTTTTTTTCCTTAATTCCTCAAACCAGTATATTTCAATCCAGCCTGGGTTTCTTGAAATACAATAAGTAGAACCAGTAATGAACATTTCTGGTAAATTGGTTTTATTCATTTTTAACTGTTTTAATTCTAATGCCCACTGTTCTGTAATAACCACATCAGCATCTAAAAAAACCAGATATTGGCCATTAGCCATTTGTACGCCTTCATTTCTTGCTTTAGAAGGAAATGCTTTTTTAGCCAGGCTCACTAGAGTACAGTCAAATTTACTGATGATATCTGTGGTTTTATCATTTGAACCATTGTCTACAACAATGACCTCAATATCTTCCTTGATATGCTCATTTATACTTTCAAGTAATCCACCAATATATTGTTCTTCATTGTGTGTGGGTATGATGATAGATGTTTTCATTTATTTTAATTATTTAATTCGATTAAATAAAATTTAGTATAATTTAGTGTTTAATTTTAGTGTTTAATTTTTGATGAGGCCTGTTATGTGAAATGGACTTTATGCTCAAGTTCTTCCAGGTGTGTTAGTTTTAAATTGAATGGAATAATATTTCGGCCGTATCGTGAAACTTCCTGAAGCTCTGCCGGTACACCTGGTTCAGACAATGATTTGTGCGTAATTCCATTAGGGAGATCCATATTTATCTTTATTGATTTACATGAGCCTGGGAATATCTCCCCAAAATCAGGAACGATATGCCAGTACCTGCCATCTGGGAGCATTGCAGCCACTGAGCTTGTGTAGTACCTGGTTATCAATGCTATTTGTATATCCTTAGCATCTATTACCCCTTCAGAATCGTTAAAAACATCAAGCTGTAATGTACGATGAAGATTCTTTTTATCATGATCAAAATATTCAATTACGTTGGCACTAACATTGTCTTTTAGAAGAACTCCTTGAATAGAATACCTTATGGAAGGAGTATATACACTACTGGAATTTTCAATGTTCTCTATGGCCCAGCTAACTCGTTTAATCAATTCTTCTTTCAAATTGCCAATTTTTCCTTCATACACAATGTGCAGAAAATGCTTAAGATCAAAAGGTATGTCTTCGGCATTTTTTGTCAACAAAATTACCTTTTTCCCTAATGCATGTGCATATCCGGTTTCATAAAATACATTCGGATTTTTTCCAGTCATATCAGAAATGACGATATCTGCTTTTGCAATCTGGTTATAGATTCTATCCAGAATACGCTCGTCATACATCTGCTCATCAACTCTTTCACAATAAGCACCAACAGAGGCGCAGGCATCTTTTATTCCCATTTGATAGATATCATCAAAATCCTCATCGAACGGCATTAGAACAAATACAAAAGGTTTTGGAGATGTATGATTTAACATATGATTAAAATTCCCTGTTTTTTCATAAAACGCTAAGTTCAGTTGACGGTAACATGGTCAGGTTTTTGTAGCAATATTACCCTGGTTTAAAATTATGCTAATTAGGAGTAATATGTATAAGTGATTGAATTTTGTGAATCTTTAATATTTATCAGACTCTTCTCGAACGCAAAGCCCTTTAAATTCTTTAAATTAAATTACCGCTTATTATCACGTATCGCTTCCCAGGGATTTAGTACCTGAACTCCTGTTGGGAGGAAGTCATTTACATTTCTGGTTACGACCGTTAATTTATGCACCAGTGCAGTAGCCGCAATTAATGCATCACGTTCAGGCTGCGGGTCTGGCACGTGTAGTTTTGCACATTGCAAGGTAACGTCTACATCAATCGGTAATATTCGACCTTCAAAACGAGGTAATACCTCGTCATCAACCCAGGCTCGTAGCAAAGCATCTTGTTTTTTATCTTTGCGCATTTTAAGCAGTACGCCGTGTTCTATTTCAAGGATACTGATGACGGACAAGTAAAATCGGCTGGCAGGTACACTTGCAGCCCACTCTCTTAAAAGAGGGTCTGCTTTATCTGGACGTCGTAGCGCTGAAATAACATTTGTATCAAGTAAATACATCAAGACAAATCGACTGGTTTATGTAGCGTACCGGTTAGCTTTGATGGCTCAAAATCGAAATCTGCATCGCCTGTTTGAGCAATGGCATCTAACAAGGAAAGACTACCGGTTAATTTCTCATAATCCTCAAAAGATAAAAGGACATGCGCCGTATGACCACGGTCTGTAATAAAAACAGGCCCTTGTTTTGTGGCTTTTTTTGCGCCGCTTGCATCTTGATTAAATTTGCGACTGCTTATTGTAATAGACATAATACCTGGCCTCACATTACATTATGTAGATATGTTGCTACATGGCTGGAGTTTATTCAAGAATTCTATGAAAAAGCCTTTAATTTTGATGTCTACTTTGCGGATTACCAGCATCAGAAAGTACAGCAAGGCACATAGGTCACAGTGACTTCATAAAACTTAATAGCATGACTAATGACGAGTTCAACTGTCCGAAAAGCTACATGATTTTTCACTGCTGTCTCGTTAACTTTTAAGCACATTAACTGTAGATCCGAGATAGCAAGCTATGAACATACGGCCAATTAAATTAGACATGAAAACAACAAACTACGATTTTGTCATCTCCGAATGCCTGTGTCGGTGATCCAGCGACCTTAAGTACTGCAAAGCCACTAGATTCCCGACACAGGCATTCGGGAATGACGACGTTTTTAAGTTAACGGGACAGCAGTGATGACTTTTGTGAGATTATAGTGAGATATCACAAAAATGCGTAATTTTTAAGGGACAGATTTAGGTGCCTTATATGTTTACCTGGCAAGCTTTACACTTGCAATACGGTTTAAACTTACACCTGATTCGGCAGCCTCTACAGCAAGATATCTATGTACTTCTGGTGGAACGCGAACCATAAATTTACCACTAAAGTTACGTGCTGAAATAGTCATTGGTAATTCTTCATTGTTTTTGACATATCAGAGACACACTCTTTAACAACCGACTGTATTCCTTTTAGCGTTTTTCCAGAAGTTGATGCCAGCCAGCTAAGGCTGGGGAACTCAGTACATAGACCAATGAATACTTCGTCCTCATCAGACCACATTATGCGATAAGTATATTTCTCGATTTCATTTCTTTTCATATTTGAAGTATGGGGTTTACACACAACACTAACTAACCGGCTGAAACTCTCCTGGCTCCTGCTCAGCCATATGCTCATAAGTTTCCCAGCGCAAATCAAGTGACTCCTGTGCAAGCTTCATTAAAACAGCGGCTTTTTCAGGATTATTTTTCTGCAAAATTTTATAACGCTGTTCGTTGTATGCGAATTCTTCCAGTTTAATGCTGGGTCGAGTCGAGTCGAGTATAAATGGTTTTTTACCTTTTTTGCGTAATTCTGGATTGAAACGAATCAATGGCCAGTAGCCGGAGTCTACCGCTTTCTGTGTTTGTGATAATCCATCACGCAAATCAATTCCATGTGCAATGCAGGGGCTGTAGGCGAGGATAATGGATGGGCCGTGATAGGCTTCTGCTTCGCGCATGGCCTGTAAGGTTTGCTGTGCATTGGCACCCATGGCGATGCGGGCGACATAGACGTTGCCGTAGGATATGACCTGTAGAGCAAGGTCTTTTTTGGGCACGGCTTTGCCTGCGGCGGCGAATTTGGCGGTGGCTGCAATAGGGGTAGACTTGGATGCCTGGCCACCGGTGTTGGAGTAGACTTCTGTGTCGAGCACCAGCACATTAATATTCCGGCCGGAGGCCAGGGCATGATCCAGCCCCGATGAGCCAATGTCATAGGCCCAGCCATCTCCGCCTACCAGCCAGACACTGCGGCGAATCAGATGGTCGGCAACGGTGAGTAAAGATTTGGCGCGAGGCTCGTCGATTTCATTGAGACGATGTTTCAGCTCATTGACACGCTTGCGTTGCTCACTCATTTCGCTACCGATCTGCTGGTCGGTTTTCATTAATGAGTCGATAAATGTCTGTTCAAAGTGATCGCCCATTTCACTCAGTAAACGTTTGGCCATGGCCATCTGATAATCGGCGGAAACCCGCATGCCTAAACCGAATTCCGCATTGTCTTCAAACAGTGAGTTAGACCAGGCCGGGCCACGGCCATCTTTATTGATGCTCCAGGGTGTTGCGGGCAGGTTGCCGCCGTAGATAGACGAGCAACCCGTGGCATTGGCTACTAGCAGGCGCGGGCCGAATAGTTGTGTTAACAATCGCACATAGGGGGTTTCGCCACAGCCAGAGCAGGCACCAGAGAATTCGAACAGGGGTTCTAAGAACTGTGCACCGCGCACTGAGGCGAAGTTAACCGTGGCGCGTGAGTTAACTGGAATGGTGTCGAAGAATGTCAGGTTGTTTTTGCCTGCTTCAAAGAGCGGGGCTTTATCGGTCATATTAATGGCTTTGCGCGATGTATCATTTTGATCAAACGCCGGGCAGGCTTCTACACAGAGGCCACAGCCGGTGCAGTCTTCTATATAAATTTGCAGGGTATAACGGGCATCGGGGAATCCCCTGGCTGAGACAGGTGCCGATTCGAATGTCGCCGGGGCATTGTGCAGTGTGCTCTCATCATAAAAACGGGCACGAATCACACTGTGCGGGCAGACAAAGCTGCAGTTGCCACACTGAATACAAACCTCCGGTTCCCATTTCGGAATGTCATCTGAAATATTGCGTTTTTCCCAACGAGCGGTGCCACTGGGATAGGTGCCATCCACCGGGATGCTGGAAACCGGCAGTTCATCGCCATGGCCAATAAGCATGGGCACGGTAACTTCTTTCACAAAGGCTGGAGCCAGATCGGAGACTGCCTGCATCATCTCGGTAGTTGAGCTGACCTTATCCGGCACTTTAACCTGGTGCATGTGATCTAACGAGGCATCGACCGCCTTAAAGTTGAGCTGAACAATATCCGCGCCCTTGCGCATATAGGTCTTTTCAATTGCCGTCTTGATTTTTTCAATGGCTTCATCCCGTGGCAATACCCCTGAAAGCGCAAAAAAGCAGGTTTGCATAATGGTATTAATACGCCGTCCCATACCCGTTTCACGGGCAACGGTGGAGGCATCAATCACATAAAATTCGATATTTTTATCGATGATCTGCTGTTGCACCGGCCGGGGTAATTCATCCCATACTTTGTCGGCGGCAACCGGGCTATTGAGCAGAAATACCGCATTGTCTGCCGCATTATTGAGCATTTCCACCTGATCAATAAAATTCGCTTTATGGCAGGCGATGAAATTGGCAGAGGTAATGAGATAGGGCGCCTTGATTGGGTCGGGGCCGAAGCGCAGGTGTGAGGTGGTTTGTGAGCCGGCTTTTTTGGAGTCATAAACGAAATAGCCCTGACAATACAGGTCGGTACCATCGCCAATAATTTTAATGGAGTTCTTGTTAGCCGACACCGTACCATCAGAACCCAGCCCGAAGAACATCGCGCGGGTGACATTGTCCGGCTCTATTTCGAAGCGTCTGTCATAGTCGATGCTGGTATGGGTGACATCGTCATTAATGCCTACGGTGAAGTGATTTTTGGGTTTTTTGGCGACCAGGTTGTCGAATATGCCTTTTGCCATGGCCGGGGTAAATTCTTTGGAGGAAAGGCCATAGCGCCCGCCAGTCATTTTAGGCAGGGTTTTTAGCTCACCGCTGTTATAGGCCTCGGCCAGTGCGGTTACTACATCCTGATAAAGTGGCTCGCCAATACTTCCGGGTTCTTTGGTGCGATCGAGTACGGCGATATTTCTACATGTTTCAGGCAGTGCTGCCAGCATATGCTGCATGCTAAATGGGCGGAACAGACGAACACTCACCACACCCAGCTTGCGTTCTGTAGCATTTAATTTATCGATTGTTTCTTCAACTACCTGAATGCCGGAGCCCATCATCACAATGACATCCTGTGCATCCTCTGCACCATAATATTCAAACAGTTTGTACTGGCGACCGGTGAGACTGGCCAGTTTATTCATGCTTTGCTGAATAATTTCAGGTATTGCATTGTAATAGGCGTTGGAGCTTTCACGCCCCTGAAAGTAAACATCCGGGTTTTGGGCGGTGCCACGAATAAAGGGATTGTCCGGGTTCAGTGCACGGTTACGATGAGCAAATACCAGCTGCTCATCGATCATTTCCCGGATATGTTCATCTGCAATAAGATTGATTTTATTGATTTCATGGGAGGTGCGAAAGCCGTCAAAAAAGTTAATAAAGGGCACGCGGGCCTGCAGTGTAGCCGCATGGCAAATTAATGCGGCATCATGGGCCTCCTGCACCGAGTTCGATGCGAGCATGGCAAAGCCGGTCATGCGTGCCGCCATTACATCCTGATGATCACCAAAAATCGACAGTGCCTGGGCGGCGATTGAGCGAGCTGCCACATGAAATACGCAGGAGGTGAGTTCGCCGGCAATTTTGTACATATTGGGCAGCATTAACAGCAGGCCTTGAGATGAGGTGAAGGTGGTGGTTAAAGCTCCCGTTTGCAGCGCACCATGAGCCGTGCCTGCGGCACCGCCTTCACTCTGCATTTCAATCACCTGTGGCACCTGCCCCCAGATGTTTTTCAGGCCCTGTGTGGCCCATACATCACAGAGCTCTGACATATCCGATGATGGGGTGATGGGAAAAATTGAGCAGATATCGGTGACGCGATAGGCGATATGTGCCACGCCATAACCGCCATCTACGGTAACCTGTTGGTGATTTTTCGAATCAGTCATTTCTTTATCTCTTGTGGCTTATCTTTATATGGTTTGAGACATTTGCACGAACGAATTTTAAAAAAATAAAGCAGACTTCGTCATTTTGGTATGCCTGTAGCCGGGATGACAATGCTTGTTCTGTGTTTATGTCTTGTCTGCTTTCGTGCAAAGGTCTCGGTTTATCTTTTGTTTTCAGGTGCGCAGCCGGTGACATTTGCGGCAGAAGATTCGGGGATCATTTCAATCGCATGGCAGGGGCACTGTTCCTGACAGACGCCACAGCCGGTGCACAGCTCATAGTCGTAGCGGTATTTTTTACCGGGGCCGAGTTTTATAATCGCGTCTTCCGGGCAGGAGCCGTAACAGCCATCGCACTCAAAACAGTTGCCACAGGAGAGGCAACGTTTGGCTTCATAGATGGCATCTTTCTCGCTGATGCCCTGTAAAATTTCATCGAAGCCACCGATGCGCTGTGCCATGGGCAGGTGTTTCTGTTGAGTCATGGGGGCGCTGGTGCGATACCAGAGTTGCAGTTTTTCGTGATCGACAATCGGGTGTTTGGGGAGTGGACTATAGGTTTCATTGCGTAGCCAGGCATCGATATAACGCGCGGCTTTTTTGCCGTGCCCGGTGGCGATGGTGACCGAGCGATCGCTGGGCACCATATCACCACCGGCGAAAATACCCTTGGCGCCGGTCATCATGTTAGAGCCAACCACCACGGTGCCATCGGTTTGAAACTCGATGCCTGGCACATTTTCCAGAAAGCCTGTATCGGTTTCCTGGCCCACCGCCATAATCAGCGAGTCTGCCTCCAGTTTTTCAAATTTGCCCGTGGGCTGTGGGCGACCATCTTCACCCAGCTGCATAATCTCGACTTCTATGGTGCTGCCGTCAATTTCTTTTATGGTGCGTAGCCAGTTGATTTTAACCCCTTCTTCCAGCGCCTCGGCGGCCTCGAAATCGTGGGCGGCCATATTTTCCCGGTCACGGCGGTAGATAATCATTGCTTCATCTACCCCCATGCGTTTAGCGACGCGTGCAGCATCCATGGCGGTGTTTCCGCCGCCATAGATTGCCACACGGCGGCCTAACTGTACTTTTTCGCCGTTTTCCACGCTTTTCAGAAAGCTCACCGCATCCATCAGGCCTTTGGCTTCACGGGCAGGAATATTGATTTTTTTAGAAAGGTGGGCGCCCACCGCAATAAAGGCGGCGTCAAAGTGAGCGCTTTCCATTTCCCCCAGCACATCGCTAACCTTTTGATTAAGATGGATTTTTGCCCCCATGTCTCTGATGCGATTAATTTCCTGGGTCAGCTCATCACGGGGCATACGGTAGGCAGGAATGCCAAAGTGGATCATGCCACCCAGCACCGGGCCAGCCTCATAAATTTCAACCTCGTGGCCCAGACGAATCAGATGATAGGCAGCAGAAAGGCCACTCGGGCCACCGCCCACAATCAGCACCCGTTTACCCCCGGCGCGGGGCGTGAATTTGGGCTTCCAGCCCTGCTGCATCGCCATATCACCCAGAAATCGCTCAACCGCATGAATGCTCACTTCCTTGTCGGTGTAGGCACGGTTACAGGCGGTTTCGCAGGGGTGATAACAGACACGACCATGAATCGCCGGAAACGGGTTGTGTTCAATCAGGGTTTGCCAGGCGGCGTGGTATTCGCCAGCCTGAGCCAGATCTAGCCAGCCCTGAATATCTTCACCCGCTGGGCAGGCTTCATTGCAGGGGGGTAAATAATCCATATAAATGGGTCGTCGGGAACGTAGCGCACCGGTGCCCCTGGCGTATTTATCCGGGTTCAGGGTGGCAGTCATATCCTTGGTGGTCATAAAAGTACCTTTGGTTAAAGGGGGCTTAGATGTCTACCATACTAAAAATATGGAAATTATGCTTTATCTTGAATGAAAAATATTTGGCTCAGGGTGCCGGGTCAAGGCGATAGATTCCCCCGCCTGAAAGGTCTATTGCATATATTTCACCTGCATTATCTTCAGCAAAGGAGGCAAGGCCAAAGCCGGTACCATCCGTTAGCTCAGACCAGGCGGGGGTTCCGTAAGGGTCTTCTAATCGCCAGATTCTGGCGCTGACATAATCTGCAAAAATATAGCTACCGCTGAGGCCGGGAATGTTGCGGCCTCGATAGACATAACCCCCGGTAACAGAAAAACCGCCGGGCATCCGGCTGGTATCCTGATCATACTCATATATGGGGTCTATGTAGGTGGCGTTACAACCACTGGTATTAAAGTCATGAGCACCTTCGCGACAGCGCCAGCCATAGTTTCCGCCCCTGACTATCAGGTCTATTTCTTCCCAGGCATTCTGTCCCACATCGGCAACAATTAAATTATTGGTGACCCTGTCAAAACTCCAGCGCCAGGGGTTTCTCAGGCCGTAAGCATATATTTCATCGGCCCCACTGGTGTTGGCAAAGGGGTTGTCGGCGGGGATTGAATAGGGGGTGCCATTATCAACATCAATGCGTAACATTTTCCCTAGCAGGCTGTTTATGTTCTGCGCGTTGTTATCCGGGTCACCGCCGGAGCCACCATCACCTGTGCCGATATATAAGTAACCGTCGGCGCCAAACACAATATTGCCGCCATTGTGATTACTATAGGGTTGAGGGATGCGCATGATTTCAGTGCCACTGCTGATATTAAGTGTGCCCGCATTGGTCGCGCTATAACGCATGATCACTGAATCATGGTTGGCGGCAGAATTTGAAACGGTAGAATAATAAACATAGATATAATTATTGCTGGAAAAATCAGGATGAAAAGCCATACCCAGCAGGCCTTTTTCTCCGCCATAGTTCACCACAGGGGTTAAATCGGCAAAGTCACTGCTGCTGGTATCCGTGGTTTGAAATGTTTTTATGCGCCCCGATTGCTCAAGCACATACCAGCGGTCTGTAATTGAGGGGTGTTGCAATAGCAGTAGTGGCGAATTAAAGGATAAATCTGGAAAAACCCGCTTGAGTTGTATGCCGTTAAATAGGGTTGTTGAACTGCTGGAACAGGCAAACAGGAATAAATAGCCGGCTAAAAATAAAAAATGGAGGGTATATTTTAAAAAAAACATAATAGCGACTCATTTCCTGGTCGGGTTTTAGCATAGCGAATAAGGGAGGAGTTATTATTTGAGTTCACTGCTAATGACCCATTAACTTTCCAAATTATTAACTATTATTCTGATATAGCAAGTTATAAATATGTAAGTGGTTAAATGTGATATGAAACCTGCAAACATATATTCGTCATCTCCGAATGTTTGTGTCGGAGATCCAGAGGCTTAAAATG
>QIDK01000222.1 GCA_003228405.1 Gammaproteobacteria bacterium
AGCTACCTCCTACAAATTATATTTTTTTATTTGCGTGTCTTTGCGTTTATTTGCGGTAAAAATGCTTTTTGCTTTTAGAGATATTTGTGGGAATAGCTCAGGGACAGAGCGCCCCATATCAATTAAAAATGGGCGGCGGTCTATCCCCGAGGGAGATGTCCTTTAACGGAGTTATTTAGCATCGAGCCAGGAAACAGTTAAATTCCACTTCGCACATAAAAAACGGCATTAGGATAAACCTGATGCCGTTTTTTATTGTTTTACAGTAATCGACTAACTCGCCTTTTGAAGTAGCGCTTCAGCCTGCTGTTGTTGCTCGTTATTACCTTCAGATTTTACTTCTTCGAGTATACTGCGGGCACCATCACTATCACCCATATCAATATAGGCTTTGGCCAGATCCAGCTTGGTGTTGACTTCATCAATATCTTCTGACAATTCGGATATATCGAACTCACTATCATCGCCAGACATATCAGCCGATGTACCAACACCTATATCGGTAACTTCTGCAGATTCATCCAGACCCATGTCCATATCGCCCAGATCAATTTCATCTCCACCAAGTTCTATATCACTGCTTAAATCCAGTTCTATAGAGTCATCGGCATCCATGGCTGCTTCTTCTGATTCTTCAAAACCAAGGTCAGATGCATCAAAGTCTAGTGAGAAATCATCGTCGATATCGAGATCTGCTGATTCTGCAATTACTTCAGTCGCAGCTTCATCCCCGGGCTCTTCAATTTCACTCGATATTTCGCTGGCAATATCGTCAAGATCACCGGCTAAATCCAGCTCATCCGAGAGGGAATCATCTGAGAGGGGCTCTTCTGCTGCATCCAGTGACAGGTCGAAATCGGCCGATAAGTCATCGCTCGTTTCCAGTGACAGGTCAAAATCAGCCGACAGATCATCACTCGTCTCCAGTGATAGATCCATATCGCTCGTTTGATCATCACCTGCATCCAGCTCAAGGTCTGTTGTCTGGGGTTTATCAGGCAAATCGATAGCGGCGGCCATGCCTGCATCTGCTGCGGAGAATAGACTGCTGTCCGGGCAAAGCTCCATACCCATAGACGCAACACGATTCCAGTAGGTTTTATCATCACCCTTGCGTATCTGTACATCCCTGGCAAGCTGTTCAAAACCGGAAGCATTTTTGGCTGCAAAATGAGTTTCCAGTAGTTTCATGCGATAGTCATCACGTTCAGGATTCTGATCAATTGCGCTGTTTAATAATTCTTCGGCCTGCTGATATATGCCATAGGCCAGGTAAACATCCGCCTCTGCAATCACGTCATCTTTTTCTTCTTCTTTTGAATCGGCCTCAGTTTCTGTTGCCTGCAGGTTAAATGCGGTATCTTGCAGATTATCTTCAACCGGCTCTACTTCTTTTAATCGAGTTATGTCTTCTTCTAACTCTTCACCGAGAGACTCAGCCATCATTTCAGAGGTTGAGTCCATACCCGTAGCATTAGTCTGTACGGTTTCAGTATTCAGATCAGGGTCAATATCTCCCAGATCATAGGGGGCTTCATCATCTATAGCGGCTGCCCATTCTTCATCAGCCTCTGCCCTGTCACCCCGCAACCGCTTCAGCAGTAATGCAATTAGCAGCAGAATAAAGGCCAGACCGCCACCGATCATACCCAGTAATTTAGGGTCATCCATCAGGCTTGCGAGGAAACCTGCGGGTTTTTTCTGTGCGAACGCAGGTGGCTCTACCGTTTCTACAGGCTCAGAATGCTGGCTCGGCATTTCCACTTCTGTGCTCACCACTTCAGCCATGTCATCTGCGACAGTTTCAGGGTTTGTCTCATCAATAAAGAGAGCATCTTCTATGGGTTCTTCGGCCATGTTTTCGGCTGGAGCATCTTCTACCATGCCTTCTTCAACCGGCATTTCATCGCTGACTATCTCATCAACAATCGGCTCTTCGACCTGAGTTTCAGCAGGCATTTCTTCTATCAGGGGCGCCTCAATTGTTTCTGCTGCCTGCTGTGTTTTTGATAAATCTTGCTGTAGCTTAGCCAGCTCGCCATCATCCATTTCAATAACGCGCTGCACCCGTTGCTCAAGCTCTGCCAGACGTGCACGTAAATCTTCTTTTTCGAGCCGCTCAGATTCAAGCTGTTCTCTGGCCATATCCAGATCCTGCTGCAGATTGCTCAGCATAGCATCCGGGTCCTGATTTGATCCTGAGTGCTCACTGCCATGATCACTGGCACTGACTATCGATAAATGCCCTTCTGCGTCACGAAGCTGATCTGCTGCTGCACCACCCTGCGGGGCTTCTGTCTCCATAGATGAAGCCGGTGCCGCACGAGTAGCTCCCTGACTGTATTCACGCCACAGTGCTGCGTGTTCACGGGCCTGTGCAACCGCCTGCTGGCGATCAATTCGAGTAGCCTCATCACGGCTGGGCATACGTAAAATATAACCCCGTTTAACACCATTAATATTTTCCTGGATAAAGGCTTCCGGGTTCCGACGCAACAGTGCCAGCATCATCTGCTCAACGCTCACTGAACTATCGGGACGGGTGCGATTCGCAATACTCCACAGGGTATCGTTCTTCTGCACCCGGTATTGATCTATCGACGGATTAGCCTGAGGCATTGCCTGATATTGATAATTTACACTGCGACCAGAATCAGATGAGATAGAGCCGTTTTGTGCCGTTTGACCGTATGGAGCGGCTTTAGCACTGCCTTGTACAGCTTGCGCACTTTGTTGCTCAGAATATACCGGCTGGGCCTGCGCCTGAGAATCAGCCGGATCAATAAAAGGATGCGCAGACGCCGAAGGTGCAGGTGCAGCTGCACCACCTGCATTATAAACAGGCGGGTCCAGCAATAAGGTGTATTCGCGTAGCAAATGCCCCTTGGGCCAGTCTATTTCCAGTAGAAAGCTTAAAAAAGGTTCCCGAATGGGCGTTTTGGTATACACCTTTACATAAGGCACGCCATTTTTATCGACTATCTTAAATTTGAGTTGTTGCAACAGGTAAGGGCGATCAAGACCCGCACGGCTGAAAGCCTCTCGACTAGCCAGCTTTATAATGATTTGCTCTGCATCTTCAGATGCAGCTGATAGCACTTTTATTTCTGCGTTAAGCTCCTGATTTAGTGCCGAATTCAGCTCTAACTCACCCAACCCCAACGGGTATCCGTGAAATGGCAGCAATGCAGCCATCACGGCTAGGCTCAGCGTTAATTTGCGCACAGGTAGTCCCCTCACTAGATCCTATGAAAATTTTTAGTCACTATTCAGCTCGCTCACTGAATAGTGACAGTAAATCTGTTAATACATCATTTTTCTGTAATTTAGGCATAAGATACACCTATTTCCAGTTAAAAGCTAAGAATAAACTTTAGCATGTAGACGTAACTATAGATTATAAATAGTCTTTTATCAAAATTTCTGCAATTTGAACACTATTTAATGCCGCGCCTTTTCTCACATTATCGGATACAACCCATAGATTTATCCCCTTTTCATGTGATATATCTTCCCGAATTCGGCCCACATACGTGGCATCATTAGTGGCCCCCTCAGTTACCGCAGTGGGATAACCGCCGTCTTTTTGCTCATCCATCACTTCGACTCCCGCTGCTTTTTGCAGCAGTTCACGGCAGGCTTTAGCACTTAGTTTCTCGCGGGTTTCAATATGCACGGCTTCTGAATGCCCATAAAACACCGGCACACGGACCGCTGTCGGGTTTACCTTAATGCTGTCATCTTCAAGGATTTTATTCGTTTCCCAGACCATTTTCATTTCTTCTCTGGTATAGCCATTTTCCATAAATACATCAATCTGCGGTAATACATTAAAGGCAATCTGCTTTGGGTAGACGTTACATTCCACCGGCTTGCCATTCAGCAAACGCGCTGTTTGCCCCGCCAGCTCTTCAATCGCATTTTTACCTGTGCCGGAAACCGCCTGGTAGGTGCACACATTGATGCGTGAAATGCCCACCGCATCATGAATTGGCTTTAATGCCACCAGCATCTGAATGGTCGAACAATTCGGGTTGGCGATAATGCCTTTCGTTTTATAATTTGCGATAGCATGGGGGTTCACTTCGGGCACAACCAGAGGAATATCATCCACATAGCGAAATTCGGACGTGTTATCGATCACTATACAACCGGCGGCGGCCGCTTTCGGTGCAAACTCGGCAGAAATAGAACCACCGGCTGAAAACAGACCTATCTGTACTTTTGTAAAATCAAAATCGGCCAGATTTTCGACCGTTAGCCTGGTGTTACCAAATTCAACTTTTTTACCCACTGAACGTTCAGACGCTAAGGCGTACACTTTACCTACGGGGAATTTGCGTTCCGCCAGAATTGACAACATGGTTTCACCCACCGCACCGGTGGCACCGACTACTGCTACATCGTATGTTTTGCTCATAATTTTTTACCTTTTAACCTGTAGCCCGGATGTAGCACAGCGCAATCCGGGGCTTTAAATTTATTTTTGGGACATTTCCCCGGATTTCGCTGCGCTGCTTCCGGGCTACGCACTCGTTAATTTTTTAGGGCTTCCACTACCGCATCACCCATGGCTGCTGTGCTTACTTCAGTACAGCCCTCCGACATAATATCCGGTGTGCGCAAACCTTTATCCAGCACCTTGCCCACTGCATCATCAATACGCTGAGCCAGTGTTTCATTATTTAAGCTGTAGCGCAGCATCATGGAAATAGATAAAATCGTGGCCAGTGGGTTAGCAACACCCTTGCCGGCAATGTCCGGTGCTGAACCGTGAATCGGTTCATACATGCCACGACCGTTGGCATCTAAAGATGCGGATGGCAGCATGCCAATTGAGCCAGTTAACATGGCAGCACAATCTGACAACACATCGCCAAATAAATTTGAAGTTACCATTACATCAAACTGTTTTGGCCATTTAACTAATTGCATGGCTGCGTTATCGACATACATATGTGACAACTCCACTTCTGGATAATCTTTTGCTACGCGCTCCATTACTTCACGCCATAACTCAGACACTTCTAGCACATTGGCTTTATCTACCGAACACACACGCTTATCACGTTTCATGGCAATTTCAAAAGCCGAACGACCGATGCGCTCTATTTCACTTTCTTTATAACCGGCGGTGTTATAGGCATAACGTTCACCGTCTTTTTCGGTAATTTCACGGGGCTGACCAAAATAAATACCGCCGGTGAGTTCACGCACAATCATAATATCCAGACCCGCGACAATCTCCGGCTTAAGCGAAGAGGCATCCGCCAGTTGCGGATATAAAATAGCCGGACGTAAGTTTGAAAACAGCTCAAGCTCAGAGCGTAAACCCAACAGCCCTCTTTCCGGACGCTTTTCACGGGGCAGTGATTCATATTGCGGGCCGCCGACTGCTCCCAGAAGAATCGCATCTGAGTTTTTACAAAGTTCTAATGTGGCTGCGGGTAGAGGCTCACCCGCTGCATCATATCCGGCACCACCCACAGGCGCTTCTTTAAGCTCTACATCAAGCACGCCGTCGGCTTTTAAAAATTCTATAACCTTTACGGCTTCGGCAACAATTTCTTTACCAATGCCATCACCGGGTAAAATTGCAATTTTTTGTGTCATGTTTAATACCTTTAAAATAAAAAGATAAAGCAGTTTGTCCGCGTTCATTTGCGGACAAACTGCTGTTGCCTTTAAAACAACCAGGGCGCTGACTGCTTCGTTTTTTCTTCGTATGCTTTTATTTCTTCTGTATGCTGTAACGTCAAACTTATATCGTCTAAACCATTCAACAAACAGTGTTTTCTAAATGCATCTACTGCAAACGGATATTCTTCACCTTCTTCGGTAATAATTTTCTGTTTTTGCAGATCAACTGTCAGCTCGTACCCGGGCTGGTTTTCTACCCTGGTAAATATACCATCAACCAGCTCTGCATCTAATACAATCGGTAACAGCCCGTTTTTAAAACTGTTATTAAAAAATATATCCGCAAAACTCGGTGCAATCACCGCACGAAAACCAAAATCTTCCAGTGCCCATACCGCGTGTTCACGCGAAGAACCGCAACCAAAATTTTCTCTGGCAATTAAAATACGCGCTTTATTATAGGGCGATTTATTTAAAATAAAGTCTGGGTTAATGCGCCGTGTAGAATTATCAATATCTGGCGCACCCGGGTCCAGGTATCGCCAGTCATCGAATGCATTCGGCCCAAAACCTGAGCGTTTTATCGACTTTAAATATTGTTTGGGAATAATTGCATCGGTATCCACATTGGGTCGATCCATGGGTGCAATTATGCCAGTCACTTTCGTAAATTGTTCCATAATGCTATCCCTTAAAATTTTCTTATATCAACAAAATGGCCGGCGATTGCCGCAGCAGCAGCCATCGCCGGGCTAACTAAATGGGTGCGCCCACCCTGCCCCTGACGACCTTCAAAATTTCTATTTGAAGTAGATGCACAACGTTCTCCCGGCTCCAGCCTGTCTGCATTCATTGCCAGACACATGGAACAACCCGGTTCACGCCACTCAAAACCGGCATTAATAAAAATTTTATCCAGCCCGGCTTTTTCTGCCTGCTGTTTGATTAAACCCGAACCTGGCACAATCATCGCCAGCTTTACATTATCTGCTACTTTACGACCTTTAATAATATCCGCCGCCTGCTGTAAATCTTCCAGCCGTGAATTGGTGCATGAGCCAATAAACATTTTATCGATTTTTATTTCTTCGACAGGCACGCCCGCATCCAGCCCCATATAGCTAAGAGCTTTACGCATACCATCGGCTTTAACTTTATCGGCTTCATTGTCCGGGTCAGGTACCTTCATATCAATCGATACCACCATTTCCGGTGAAGTTCCCCAGCTAACCTGTGGCTTAATTGCCGCTGCATCAAAGGTGATTTCATCATCAAATACCGCATCCTCATCACTCTTTAAATCAAACCAGGCAGCCACGGCCAGATTCCATTCATCACCTTCTGGTGCATAGGGACGACCTGCCACATAATCAATCGTGGTCTGGTCAACTGCTACCAATCCCACCCGAGCGCCCGCTTCAATCGCCATATTGCAGATAGTCATACGACCTTCCATAGATAAATCACGAATAGCCGAGCCCGCAAACTCAATGGCATAACCGGTGCCACCCGCCGTACCCATTTCAGCAATGACTGCCAGCACAATATCTTTTGCGGTGATGCCTGCGCCCAGTACGCCTTCTATATTAATGCGCATATTTCTCATTTTTTTCTGCAATAAACACTGCGTGGCTAACACATGCTCAACTTCCGAGGTGCCTATACCAAAAGCCATAGTTCCAAACGCGCCGTGGGTTGCGGTGTGAGAGTCACCGCATACCAGCGTCATACCGGGTAAAGTGGCCCCCTGCTCAGGGCCAATCACATGCACTATGCCCTGACGAATATCATCCATATCAAACTGGGTGATGCCAAATTCCCGGGTATTTTTAGCCAACGTCTCCACCTGCAGGCGTGCCACCGCATCGCTAATGCCTTTTGCCCGCTCAACCGCATCGGTAGGCACATTATGATCCGGCACAGCCAGTGCTGCATCCGGCCGCCATGGCTTACGCCCCGCCAGACGCAGGCCTTCAAACGCCTGAGGAGAAGTCACTTCATGCACTAAATGACGATCGATATACAGTAATGCGGTGCCGTCGTTTTCAGTGCGCACCACGTGGGAATCAAATAACTTGTCGTATAAGGTTTTTCCGGCCATTTTCTCTGCCCTTCACTAAGTGGTTTAATCCATTTTACCTGGGTTCCCTGATCACCCCGGTCTATGTACAAATTGTAATCAGGATTAAAACATAAAACAAATTCATCTTTTTCATGTAAGCTATTCCTTTAAGGAATAGATTAACCTGAAAGGCACACACACACATGGATATCCAGAACCTGTCTGCATTTATTGCTGTCAGTGAACGCAATTCATTTTCAAAGGCAGCTGAGCTGTTATTTATAACTCAGCCTGCGGTAAGCAAACGCATCGCAGCCCTTGAGTCTGAGCTGGGCAGTCGTCTGTTTGACCGTATCGGCAAAAAAGTACAGCTCACAGAAGCGGGCCATGCTCTATTGCCTGGTGCACTGCGTATTTTAGCCGAACTGGAGGAAAGTAAACGCGCCATTGGTAATTTAAATGGTAAGGTCAGTGGCAGACTAAGCATTGCCACCAGTCACCATATCGGGCTACACCGATTGCCCCCGGTACTGCGCGCCTTTACCCGACAATATTCAGATGTAGATTTAGATATTCAGTTTATGGATTCTGAGGAAGCCTGTAGCTGCGTGCTTAAAGGCGAGGTTGAACTCGCCATCGCCACCCTGCCAAAAAATGACTGGAAACACCTGCAAAGCCAGATTATCTGGCGTGACCCGCTGGATATTGTCATTAGCGACCAACACCTGCAGGCCAGATCACCGCATATTAACGTGGCACAACTCAGCAAATTACCGGCTATTTTACCCTCCAGAAATACCTTTACCCGGGAACTACTGGAAAATGCGCTGGGCTTAAATGAGCAAAATTTAAATATAGCAATGGAAACCAATTATCTGGAAACCATTAAAATGATGGTCTCCATTGGCCTGGGCTGGAGCGTGCTGCCTGTATCCATGTTATCAGATGATATTGTCCGACTGGATGTTAGCGGGGTTGAATTTGAAAGATGTCTGGGCGTGGTGAGTCACCAGCAGCGCACCTTATCGAATGCTGCGCGGATGTTGATGATAGAACTTGAGAAACAAAAAAAATAAGGTTGCTTTTACATATTTTTCCACTGGAATTTCAAAGGGTAATTTCAAAGAGTCGGACTCAATACCAGGTAAGTTAAGGCGAAACACTTTGTAGGTAAGCCCTGAAAAAATAATGGTTACTAACTATCGGGTCGTTAATAACCCCGCACAAAACTGACGCACATTAACTGCTTGACTTCATAGTAACTTTTTTTTGCGCACCCGTTCTGTGCAGAGTTATTACTGAGTCAAAAATAAAGGAGTCTGCTAATAAGCGATAGAAAAATAACGCCTGTAGGAGTTAGCTTTAGCTGACGATAATGATTGCGATGCGAAGCGAGCCGTTAAGCTTATCGGCTCACTTCGCATTGCCTGGCGCATCGTCAGCTAAAGCTAACTCCTACATAAGAAATCATTTTTGTTAACCTTCTATGATATAAGACAGGCATTTTTTTCATCTGATTCATTAGTAACAGATGTCCGAAATTTAATATAAGATTTATTCCTCAGGGAGCGCCTCCAAAAAAAATACTCTACTTACTGACATAGAGGCGCCCCTTTGAAAGGGTATTAAACCAGGGAACCTCTGATCAATCCATGATTGATCAGAGGTTCCCTGGTGCTACAGAAAAGAAATTAACTGATTTTAAATCTACGTGACAATAGCAATAAAGAATATATTGATAAGGCTAACAGGCTACCCATAGAAAACGAGCCAGTTGCAGCTTCCTGCTTAACCAGTTCGCCTTCAGTAAGCACATAAATATCTCCATTACCGGCTATGCACTCATTAGCAGTAACAATGCAGCTAGCCCCGTCTACAGTCGGTAACTCCATGCCCTGCAAACCGGATAAATCATCTAATACTCGCACCTGACCGGTTATAGTTCCCGTTGTACTAATTTCATTGACTGAAAGACTACCCGTATTTTCAATAATTGAACCATTGATAGTAATCGTAGATGAAGTGTCTATAATGATATTGCCTGTACCACTGATAATCGTTCCGTTTAAAATATCACCACTGGAGATTGATACACCACTGCCCGCAGTAATATCATCATTTATCGTTACTTCAGGCGATACAATCGTAAGCAAGCCATCAGTCGATAATGTCCCATGGATCGTTATTGTAGAGGGGTCAGCGCCTGCTACTATTGAGACATCACCGCCTGTAAGCGTAAAACCAAATGAACTTAGATCACTTCCCTGCTCCAGATTAAAAAAACCACCTGCATCAAATGTAATACTTTCACCTGCGGCTAAACTCAGCACACCCCCTGCATTAAAATCAAGACTTTCAGGTTGAACTGCAGTATTAATAGTGCCCGTTTCTCCCAGGCTGATTTCACTTCCAGACACATAAGTAAAGCTCATTGCATCTGTGGCCGTAATAGAACCACCACTGTTAAAGACAAAATTAATCGCGCATCCGGGATCACAGATGGTTTGAGCACTTGCTACATTAATTGAAAATAGAATGATCAGTAATTTAATTGTTTTTTTCATGTTTTAATTCTTATATTTTAAAATGAGCTGAATTGTAA
>QIDK01000061.1 GCA_003228405.1 Gammaproteobacteria bacterium
ATGAAATCAAATTAACATATCAGTATTACTTTTTTTAAGTCTTAGACCATTACACACTTTAGATAAATTCGTATTTTTCGTAGGCGCGAGTCTTTAGCTCGCGATTTTATCAACCTGAAATTATCGCGAGCTAAAGACTCGCTCCTACGACAATCATAATCGAATAAACTGCTCCGCCTCTTCCAGCACAAACTGCTTAAAGGTTTGCGCCACAGGTGACAGGCGTTTGCCACTGCGCTGCACAATATGCCAGTGGCGCATAATAGGGAAATCTTCCACGTTCAGTATCACCAGTCTTTTTGTTTCAAGTTCCAGTTCCAGTGTATGAATGGAAACAATGCCTAAACCCAGCCCCGCTTCTACCGCCTGTTTAATGGCTTCGTTAGAACTCATTTCTATACCGGTATGAAAACTCACACCATGCTCACCAAAAAAACGCTGGATAGCACTCCTAGTACCCGAGCCTGCTTCACGTACCACGAAATGTTCATCTTCAAATTTTTTTAACGGGATGTTTTTTTTCCGAACTAATGGATGTCCCGGCGGCGCTATCATGACCAGTGGGTTTTCCATAAATGTTTCTGACTCAACCTCCACACCTTCTGGCGGCTGCCCCATAATCACCAGATCAGGGCGATTGGCCTCCAGCTGCTCACGCAAGCTGGCTCGGTTGGTAATATCAAGGCTAATGGTCACGCCATCATAACGTTCTGAAAAAGCCGCTAATAAACGAGTGGCAAAGTGACTGGCGGTGGTGGCCACCGAAATTGCCAGCCGACCGGAGCGCACGCCCTTTAGCTCTTCCACCACATCTTCTGCCTCATCCAGTAAATGGCCAATACTCTGGCTATAGATATAAATTTCCTTGCCGGCCACCGTCAGGTACATTTTTTTGCCTATCTGCTCAAACAGAGGCAGGCCTACAACCTCTTCTAACTGCTTGATTTGCATAGAAACACCCGGCTGACTGAGATGCAGTTCCTCGGCTGCACGGGTATAGCTCAAATGTCGGGCAGCCGATTCGAATACCTTAAGTTGTCGAAAAGTGAAGTTAAGAGCCATGATAATGTCAGCCTTGTTACAATCATAAGTAATTACTTATTATAACAATCAAAAACATTGAGTGTTAATTATGTTTTATGGGATCTATAGTGGCTGTCCCTGGAAAACAGGTGCCCTTTATTTACCCGCACCCCAGGCCGAATTTTTTATTATTTTAATAACTGAGGAGATCTAAATGGATCAGTCAGCACGATATGCAGACCTAAGTCTGGATGAAGATACGCTTTTAGCTGAGGGTGGTCACATCCTGGTAGCTTACACAATGACACCAATGCCTGGTTTTGGTGGATACCTGGAAACGGCTGCTCACTTTGCAGCTGAGTCTTCTACGGGTACTAACGTTGAAGTTTCAACTACTGATGACTTCACTAAAGATTTAGACGCAATGGTTTACGAAATTGATGAAGCTAAAGGCATCATGAAGATCGCTTACCCCTGTGGCCTGTTCGACCGTAACTTAATTGACGGCCGTGCAATGGTTGTATCTTTCCTTACTCTTGCTATTGGTAACAACCAGGGCATGGGTGATGTTCAGTGTGCACAAATGGTTGATTTCCATGTACCCAAGCAAATGCTTGATATCTTTGACGGTCCTTCAATGGACATCACTGACCTTTGGAATATCCTGGGTCGTGGCCGTACTGAAGGCGGTTACATCGCCGGTACTATCATCAAGCCTAAGTTAGGTCTTCGTCCTAAGCCTTTCGCAGAAGCTGCATACCAGTTCTGGTTAGGTGGTGACTTCATCAAAAATGATGAACCTCAGGGCAACCAGATTTATGCTCGCATGAAAGACGTTACACCTTTAGTTGCTGATGCAATGAAACGTGCACAGGATGAAACTGGCGAAGCGAAAATCTTCTCAGCTAACATCACTGCAGACGATCACCACGAAATGTGTGCTCGTGCTGACTACATCCTGGAAACATTTGGTGAAAATGCTCACCACGTTGCTTTCCTGGTTGACGGTTATGTGGGTGGCTGTGGCATGGTTACAACGGCACGTCGTAACTACCCTGGTCAGTACTTACATTATCATCGTGCAGGTCACGGTGCGATTACTTCACCTTCATCTGTACGTGGTTACACGGCATTTGTTCTTGCTAAACTTTCACGTCTTATGGGTGCTTCTGGTATTCACGTGGGCACAATGGGTTACGGCAAAATGGAAGGCGGTGCTGATGACAGAAACATTGCATACATGATAGAACGTGACAGCGCTGACGGCCCATTCTTCCACCAGGAATGGAATGGCATGAAGCCGACTACTCCAATCATCTCTGGTGGTATGAATGCATTACGTTTACCTGGTTTCTTCGAAAACCTGGGTCACGGCAATGTTATCAACACTTCAGGTGGTGGTTCATACGGTCACATCGATTCTCCTGCAGCGGGTGCTAAGTCTTTACGTCAGGCATACGATTGCTGGATGGCTAAAGCGGATCCAATTGAATTCGCAAAAGAGCATAACGAATTTGCTCGTGCATTTGAATCATTCCCAGGCGATGCAGATTCTCTGTTCCCAGGCTGGAGAGACAAGCTAGGCGTTCACAAGTAAAACAGAATGATGGTTGCGCCGCTCCTTGCCATTCATGGCACCGCGGCATACCGTTCATCGTGAACATAAAAAAGACCCTCGCCACTTCGGTGGGGGTTTTTTTTCAATTTTTACTATACCCGACTAAATTGGTTGGTTATAAATTAAAAATTATTCACCACAGGTTTCATGATGTGAATCTTGTGGTGAATAATTTTAGTCAACAAGGTGCATACAATGTCTGACATAGATATCGAACAATATAAAGTAACAGAAGAACCTTTCTACGGCGCACAGGCTGATGAAATCGAGCTGTATGAAGCCGCCTATGAAGCTCGCTTACCGGTAATGATAAAAGGCCCAACCGGTTGTGGTAAATCTCGTTTTATTGAGCATATGGCATGGAAACTGGGCAAACCATTAATTACCGTTGCCTGTAACGAAGACATGACCGCATCCGATTTAGTAGGCCGTTATTTATTAGATGCCAACGGCACTCGCTGGTTAGATGGCCCATTAACTACTGCGGCACGCATTGGCGCAATCTGTTATCTGGATGAAATTGTTGAAGCACGCCAGGATACAACGGTTGTTATTCACCCATTAACCGACCACCGCCGTCAATTGCCTTTAGATAAAAAAGGTGAACTAATAAATGCGCACGAAGATTTCCAACTGGTTATTTCTTACAACCCTGGCTACCAGAGTTTAATGAAGGATTTAAAACAATCGACTAAGCAACGATTTACGGGGCTGGATTTTGATTATCCAGATGCAAAAACAGAAGCGGGCATTGTTGAAAAAGAATCCGGCACCGATGCAGAAACCTCAGCCAAATTAGTAAAAATTGCACACACTGCTCGTAACCTCAAAGGCCACGGTTTAGACGAAGGTATTTCTACTCGTTTATTAGTATACGCAGCAACATTAATGAGCAAAGGCATAGAAGCAAAAGCCGCGTGTCGCATGGCATTAGTTCGCCCAATTACGGATGATGCAGATATACGCAGCACACTTGATCATTCTATTGATAGTATTTTTGGATAAAAAACTTTTACCTCGGGGAACACAGAGGTGCGCATAGAAAAATCATTACTGGTTACTGTGCCGCAGCACAGAACAATAAAACCTCGGCGTTCTCCACGGTAAAATAAAAAATCATGCCTGACACTGACATACAAAAATATCGCGACAAGCTTAAATGCAGCTTCGAACAAATCGAAGAATGTTTTGAGGATTACACTCAGGATGCTCTGCGCAATTTAACCAATGATGGCGTAGAAAAATATTTTGCGGGAGCCTCTCGAGTCTGCATGATTGGCCGTGGCTGGGAACCAGTCATGATATACCTGGAAGAAATGCCCCATATCGCTAACAGCCTTGGCGAAGCCATGCTGGATATTGTTTCTGATGCCATATGGAAAATGTCACGCACGCCCAATGGCAATTCGATTCCTCCATTTATGCAATGTTTACCTGAAGCGTCTCGCCGTTTAGGCTCTCAGGAGCAAATGGAACATTTCATTAAAATAATTTTTGATTTTATGGAAAGCACCACCGGCTCCATTCATGGCCATCACACCACTTTTGCCAGCCCCGGCTTACCCGAACTGTTAAAACAAACGCCTTATTTGTTAAACCAGCTATCCCTGGAAGGTTTAAAAAACTGGGTTGAATACGGCGGACGAAATTACAACAATCATCCTGAGCGCCAGAAAGATTATTTCTGTTTACAATCTGCAGACAGCAAAGCCATGTTGCAACGTGAACGTCATGGCACTTTATACATGGATTACCAACGCCAGCTGGACATGTATTTACGAAGCATGTGGGAAGACGAATCTTATTTTGTTCCCTATTCACTGGGTTTTGACGATTTACGTAAACCCGTTCCTTATTACGATAGCTTAGGCATTCGTGTACCCGATGTTTACGATGATTTAAATGGTGTATCAGGACTTGATCGTTATCGAATCACTATTGCGCACATTGCCGCCCACAGACGTTGGTCAGATCGACTTGTTGCAGATAACTTTAGCCCTTTTCAACGTATCGCTATTGAGCATCTGGAAGATTCACGGGTAGAGCTCCTAATGCTCAAAGAATACCCCGGACTAAAAAAACATTTACTCGCACTTCACCCTGCGCCGATTGAAGGTGATTGTGACACCGAAAAAGAATCATGCATTCGTCATCGTCTCGCTATGCTCTCACGCTCTATTCTGGATGAAAATCACGGCTACACAAATGAACATATTTTAGAATTTAGAGAATGTTTTTTTAAAGCAGTTGAAGAAGATGGAGGCAGCACTAAAGCTATGGTTGACATCGCGATTACCTTTACTGCACGTACTCGCTTACAAAGTGACCAGTTACCCAAAATTCGTTTTGAGAACACCGAAGTCGATTACCGTGATGACAATCGTCACATGTGGGTCTTCATTGAAGAAAATGACGAAGCGGAAGATTACGAAAATAAGCAGCAGAAAAAATCTGACGAGCTTGAAAACGAAGGACTCCCTCCTCGACATTATCCTGAATGGGATTACAACACCGCTTCATTTAAACCAGACTGGGTAAGCTTATACGAATCGATTCATCCTTCAGCCAATGCCGCAGATATCGATGCGATTTTAGATAAACATCAAGCACTGGCAAAACTATTAAAACTTATTCTCGACAAACTGAAACCACAACGATTTGTTCGTGTACGTTATCAGGAAGAAGGCAGCGAATTAGATTTAGATGTGGCAATTCGCTCATTAATTGATTACAAATGCGGATCACAACCCGACCCACGCATTAACATGAGTCACAAACACGATGGCCGTGATATTGCAGTAATGATTCTGCTTGATTTATCCGCCTCACTAAATGATGTGCCAGATGGTTCTGATCAAAGCATTTTACAATTAAGCCAGGAGGCAGTGTCGTTGCTTGCCTGGACTATCGAACAACTGGGCGACAAGTATGCCATCGCCGGATTTCACTCCGATACTCGCCACAATGTTCGTTACTACCACATAAAAGGTTACAGTGAACATTTTGATGATACAGTTAAAGGCAGATTAGCTGCCATGGATGCAGGCTATTCTACTCGAATGGGTGCGGCAATTCGTCACGCAGCACATTACCTTGAAGCTCAACAGGCCGACAAAAAACTAATGCTCATTCTTACCGATGGCGAACCTGCTGATATTGATGTCGAAGATGAAAAATACCTGATCAGTGATACTAAAAAAGCCGTTGATGAGTTATCTTCGCGAGGCATGCACAGCTACTGCATAAGCCTGGATAGAAAAGCAGATGACTATATACAGGATATTTTTGGTGCAGGTGGTTACACTATTATTGATCATGTAGAAAAACTACCTGAAAAACTACCGTTATTGTTTGCGGCTTTAACGTCATAATGGATAACTTTGTTACTGCATCGGTTGAATTTTATTTTAAAGGCGAAAAAATTTTCGCCTCTATTGAACTTGACCTGAATACCCACACACTACAAAGTGATGCCCTGCCCCATATTTATTTAAAACTAGCTCAATCAGTAAGCATCGGCATCCATTCATACGAATTTGAGATGATGCAGGCAGAAACTATTTTATTTAGCAATGCAAAAGGCATGGTTGCAGATCATGTTACGGACGGAAGACTGGATATTAATGCTTTTTTCTGTGCTCGCCAGCAACACTGCTCTATAGAGAAACTTAGCCTCATTGCCAAAAATAATATGGCAATAGAAGACCTGGCGACCCAACCCGGATTAAAGCAGGCATTATTAGATGCCTATCAACTCGGCTTAAATGAAGCCGCACATAAAGATTAAGATTTACGAGATAAATAACATGCTATTAAAAATATTAAGAGAAAGCCTGGGCCAGTTAATTGTCATTATTAATTTCATTACCCTGCCCAGAAAAGTAAAACGCGAAGTCGAAATACAGAAAAACGTAAATGAGCAGGCTAAAAATATGAGCCTGTACCAGTTCAAACGCTGCCCCTTCTGCATTCGCACCCGCCGCAATATTCATAAATTAAATTTGCCCATTGAGTATCGTGATGCCAGCAAGGGCTCTGCTTATCGCGAGGAGCTTAAAAAAGAAGGCGGGCAGATTAAAGTGCCCTGCTTACGCATTGAAAAGAATGGTCAGATACAGTGGATGTATGAATCAACCGAGATTATTGCTTTTTTAAATGAGCGATTTGGCGATGAGAGACCCGTTTCAGAAAATTTATAAAACCTGACTTGAAACCTGACTTGCCTGGGGACAGACCTCGCTTTTTGAGCTCTGTCCCCCTCGAAGTGACTTCGTTCAGTTTGCCGTTCTCGTTGCAAAGACTCCGTACAACTTGAGTGGTCTCATAACGGGGACAGAGTCCCCGTTATGAGACCACGCAAAGTTGCACGGAGCCATTAACTACTAATCAAGCTGCCGACTATGCCACTGCCCATTATCTCGATATATCTCTCGCGTAGGCCAGTAGCGCAAGTCCTGCTTAAGCGTAATAATTCCTTCTCGATCAATTAAATCTTTCGCTTTGATACGAATATATTTTTTATCCCTATATTTTTTTGTTAGCTTAATAAATTCATCCAGGTTTGAAATTTTCTGGTTCTCAATTTCAGTCACTCGCAACACTGCACGCAAACCATAACGACTCGCTGGTGAGCCTCGCCATGCAGAAGAAACATAGACTCCCTCTGGTGCAATACCCCGTTGTGCGGCAATCGCTCGATGTGGGTTCTGTATTAATGCACCTGCCCATTGCAATGCTTTTTCTGCTCCCTGACCGCTTAAGTCCGCAGTATTAACGGTTATTTTTATTTCTTTTTCAGAACGTACAATGGTTAATTCAATTTTATCTTTTTGCGTTGCACGTTCCACATCCCTGAAGTTGTAAACCGTTTCACCGTCTATAGCTAATATCAGATCACCTTCTTTTAATTTTTCATATGCATCTGAACCACCCACTCGACGAGACACGGCTAATACCTGCCTGTTACCTTCTGTGTCCTGTAATTTTTCTACCCACTCATCACTCAGACCCAGTTTGCGCGACTGTGCAATGGTTAAGGTAGATAATTCAACTTCCAGTGACTTAATTTTAAATGATTTGCAACAATGCCATTGCGCCAGTAATTCTTTGACTAGATCAATGGGTACACCCCACTCAAACTGCTTGTATTCTCCACTATCGCCATAAGAAAAGCTTGACCATAGAGCAACAACATCTCCGTCTCTATCTGCTAATACACCACCTCGACTAAAGGGTGCATTATTTAAACTAATAGCATCAAGATTGGATTCTCTAAATTTTGGAGTTTTTGGAATAGAGAATTCTAATGAATCAATGGCCGCCACTTTCATTTTTTCAACCAGCAAACTATGATCGTTTTTAATCCCCACTAACCAGACATCATCGCCCTGTTCCAGTTTTCTATTTTCTAAAGATGCCGCCTCCACCTCTGTGTCCACTAATAAACCCGGATCATATTTAACCACGGCCATATTGTGTAAGGGGTGTACAAATAATACCTGTGCCGGAATATCCACAGCCCCGGCAAACACAACTCGAACATCACCCATAGCAACGGGCACAGTATTTCTATCAACCAGTATCAGCCCTTCTTCTGCATCAATAACTAAACCGGCACCACCATAATGCGCTTCTTCTACACCGTTTATACGATAGGGAAGATCGAACTGCACATAGACAATAGAAGAAGATAATTTTTCTGCCCGGCTGTCTCTGTATTTAATAAAATTAACTTTAGCGGGTTTAATTTCAGCAATGCTGGTATTTGCCTGCAATGGTTTGCATGGCCAATAACCTTTAATATCATCCCGCTTACACTTCTTCAACGCAAACCAGTGGCGCCCCATATTCATAATCGAAACATGCATACGTTTGCTTTCTTTAAAGGTAATAAAATGAACGGGCACCTGCTGGCCATTTGCAAGAGAGGATAAAACGCTTTCAAAGTCATCGAGATTACGGACGTCTTTGTTATTTACTTTTAAAATAACCGCACCGCGAGGAACCCCCGATGATGAAAACACAAAACCCGGCTGTGCCACATAAACACCGGTTACCGGCCTGTTTAAATGTCTGGCCTGTTGGTACGAAAGGTTATGCACAATTGCTTCACCAAATTCAATATATTCATCGGGCGTTATGTTATGCAAATTCTGTACTTTTAATTCAACGTTTACAGGTTGCCCATTACGCTCAATTGATAAATATATTGTCTTACCCACATTTGAATCAATTAACGACTCATACTCATCAAAGCGTCGTATCCATTTTAGTTTCTGTTTTGATACACCGCCCTTTAGCAAAATATCACCAGACTGCAACACTCCGTAGCCTGGCCCCTGTGGCACACTGATCTGTACCACCAGCAATCCCACACCATGGTTTACCTTACGCAGCTGAGCTTCCGTTTCAGCACGCAGGCCTAATCGTCTGACCTCATCATAGGGCTTATAGGATAATGTTGTTTGCAATGTGCCACGGGGAACCGGTTTATCCTGTTGCAATAATTTTAAAACACGCTTAATGCGCTCCAATGGTAAAAAGAAACTGGATGCCGCTTTAACACTGCCTCCTGCATTAAGTGCTAGCACATCACCTTTAATATCAATAACCGGTGAACCTGAAGAACCACCCGACACACCAGAAGCCGATTGATAATAAAAAGTATTAAAATCATTATATCTTCCACGGCCATAATAAGGAGCCGAACGATCCAGTCGGGCCAGTGTGCCCGCCAGAATTGATAGCTGCTCTCCGGCATCATTACCCACTATTCTTATCGCTGCACCTACCTTTGCTTTTTCGGGTTTTAATTTTAATGATCTGGGTTTTATAAATTTTAAATCATCAGGATTGTATTTAAAAAATCCAAAATCATGCACCGGGTCACGATAAACAGGTGTTAGTTCTACTTCTTCTCTATTAGCAAACAGAGCCAGTGCCGTCACCGGGCCAGCCTGAACCACATGCCGATTGGTTAATATCAGCCCACGTTTCGCATCCACCACAAAACCTGTGGCCTGTGAACTGCTATTCATGCTCGTATCAAATGCTCTGGTTGCATCCACACGTAGGGTAACAACTGAGTCGGCTACTTTTTTCACTGTTTTTGACCATGATGAGCTTTCATCAGCCTTTGCATTTAAGCTCAATAACAAACACAATAGTGAAATACTTATTTTAAACATACGATTCCTTAAATAATAAATATGCTAAACATTATCTGGTCGGGTCTTATTATTATCAGCATTGTACTGGCTCTGGGTCATGACCTGAGTGATGAGTGGTCACATCGCTATAACAATAACAGCATTATTGAACTGAGTTACTCTACCGCGCCCGATACCCCATCCATTCTGCTTCATTATAATGATAAACGTATTAATGCAGAAATTAAAAAACACCCGCGCCATACCCGCCTGATTATACCTG
>QIDK01000115.1 GCA_003228405.1 Gammaproteobacteria bacterium
AAATAACAGGCTGTAGCGATCATCTTGCCAGTCGTAGCACCGGTTTACTGAGTGGTCGGCATAAAGCTCAAACACATATTTTTCGCTGCCAGTAAATTTATCCGGGGTTATTTCAACGTAAGCGACCCCCTTAGACTCAGCCGCCCGGGTGATTGCATAAGTGACGCCGGCATTCATCCTGATACATCATCAATACGCCAGCCAGGATGACGGTAGAATGCATCACCAGAAGCTCCAATACAGCAATACCGCCCAGGTGCCGTAGCCATGCTTCAGCACCCAGGAACTGTGGCCACCACCAGGCCATCAATACACCTGCAGCCATAAACCAGCATGACGATGCAGCAAATAGATTTTGCAGTTTCATTATTCCCTTTATTGTTAATCAGGTAGCGGGGGTCAGAAAACCTCTGTTTTATGAGACAGGGTAAAATGCCGCCGACTATCAGGACAGTAAAATATCTTTTGAGCTTTCATATTGCTGTTTAGCTTTTTCCAGAATTTTGGGTAACAATGAATCATCCAGTTTATTTGCCAGCCAGATCGCCGGATCAATCTCTGTATCTTCGGCTAACAGTGCGTCAGCTTCTATATGCTGTGCGACAATCTCACAGGCAAGCTTAATGAGCCAGGCCGCTTGCTGCTCGGCCTGTGGCGCTTTATCCGGTTTGTTTTGAAAGCGTACAGAAGCACAAATTTGCGGTGGTAAATTCCATTTTTTTAACAGGCCGCCACCCACTTCTGTGTGGTCATAACCTAATATTTCTTTTTCTGCCTTGCAGATTTCAATACCATCTGTTTGTTGCATCCGCAACACCTGAGACATTTCATCGGGTAGCTTTAAGTACAGCAGCAATGAGCCAATGTCATGCAATAAACCCGCGATAAAAAAGCGTTCGATTTGTTTTTCACGTTTAAAGGCCGCTAGAACTCTTGCAGTGACTGCCGTGCTTAAACTGCGTTTCCAGAAATCCTGCATTGAGATCAAATCGGAAGGTATGCCATCAAACACCTTAATTGCAGATGCCGCCACCACCACACTACGCAACTCTTTATGCCCGATTAGGGCCACGGCGCGGTATACCGTGTCGACCCTGGCACTGAAGCCATAAAAGGGGCTATTGACCAGTTTAAGTAAGCGCGCGGTTAATGCAGGGTCATCGTTAATGACCCGGCCAATTTTGGTCGCGGTGGATCTGGGTTCATCCATCACCTTAAATACCTTATTCACGATATCAGGCAGGCTACCCAGTTTACCGCTGCGATCAATTAATTTTTCAAGACTAAGCAAATGATATATTTCCCGTTAATTACATTATTAAGAAAGTTTAGATCATTTGTAAATATCTGGTATTCCGAAGCTTTAAATTTTGACAGATCAGACATTGCCGGTCGCACAGGCTTTCGACTGGTTACAGAGCTTATGACTACTTTAATAATAGCCTAAGTTTTAGGAAGAGTAACCCCGGTTTGCCCCTGATATTTACCCGCCCGATCGCCATAAGAGGTCTCACAAACTTCGTCTGACTCAAAAAACAGCATTTGGGCAACGCCTTCATTGGCGTATATTTTTGCAGGCAGGGGTGTGGTGTTTGAAAATTCCAGCGTCACATGGCCTTCCCACTCGGGCTCTAATGGCGTGACATTAACAATGATGCCACAGCGGGCATAGGTAGATTTGCCCAGACAAATCGTGAGCACACTTCTGGGAATACGGAAATATTCTACGGTGCGGGCCAGTGCAAATGAGTTAGGCGGGATAATGCAGACTTCTGAATTCACATCAACGAAACTGTTGTCATCAAAATCCTTGGGGTCGACGATGGCAGAATTAATATTGGTAAAAATCTTAAATTCACTGGCACAGCGCACGTCATAACCATAGCTTGAGGTGCCGTAGGAAATCAGGCGATTATCGTTATTATCATAGCGAATCTGACCCGCCTCAAAAGGCTCGATCATACCTTCATTTTCCGCCATACGGCGAATCCACTTGTCTGACTTGATGCTCATTATTTCCCCGAAAATGTCACTGATTGCTAAACTGGCGGCATTTTAGCATGTCTTTTACAAATATTGGCCGGCAAATATCACACGTATTACGCGACTATCAATAAACTCTTTGTTTAAGCCCGAAAATACCGCTCAAATATAAAGGTAAAACAGTGAAGGGAAAATCAAAAACATATTTATTACCGCAAAAGCAGGGGATCCCATGCTATCGATAGACAGTGCAGCTTTAATTGCTATGACGTAATAAAAGCCCGCAGATTGAAACCGACCTTGTTGCATATGCAGAGCACATAAATAACGTTGTTAGTTAAACTGACTAAGACGGGTAGAAGCTATCCACCACAGAGGACACGGGGTCACAGAGGAAATTCTGTTAATATTGTTTGTGCATGGCACAAACAATAAAAACCTGCGTGCTCCTCCTGTGTCCTCTGTGGTGAAAAAGCGTTTAATTGTTTTCAATAACAATATTCGGGAACTTGCTGCTGTAATCCTTCGCCTGAGACGCCAGCTTGGCCGCTGTGCGACGAGCAATTTCACGATAGATGCTGGCTATAGTTCCATTTTCATCTACAGCAACACTCGGTTGGCCTTCATCACCACTGGTGCGAATACTTATATCCAGCGGCAATGCACCGAGAAAATCGACATCGTAATCTTCAGACATGCGCTCACCGCCACCCTGGCCAAAGATAGGCTCGGCATGGCCACATTCTGAGCAAATATGAACACTCATATTTTCGATAATACCCAGCACAGGCACTTCTACTTTTTCGAACATTTTCAGGCCCTTACGCGCATCTAGCAATGCGATGTCCTGAGGTGTTGTTACGATGACTGCACCACTCACCGGTACTTTTTGCGCCAGTGTCAGCTGTACATCACCCGTGCCCGGTGGCAGGTCAATAACCAGGTAATCCAGGTCTTTCCACTGGGTGTCAACTAATAGCTGCTCTAATGCCTGGGTTACCATGGGGCCACGCCAGATCATTGGGGTTTCATCATCAATCATAAAGCCAATCGACATAGCCTGCATGCCATGACCCATCATCGGGTTCAGGGTTTTACCGTCCTGTGATTCTGGCTTATCTGTAATGCCTAGCATACGCGGGATACTGGGTCCGTAGATATCCGCATCCAGAATACCCACATTTGCACCTTCTTTACTCAGTGCCAGCGCCAGATTAACCGCAGTAGTCGATTTACCCACACCGCCCTTACCAGAAGCAACTGCAATAATATTTTTAATACCCTGAAGTGGCTTCAGGCTTGATTGAACAGAGTGGGCAACAATATCATGGCTCACATCAACCTTAACCGAATCAACCCCATCCAGCGCTGAGACCAGCTTGCTCAGTTCATCGGTGATTTTCGCGTAATGACCTTTGGCCGGGAAACCCAGCACGACTTTAATAGTGACTTCAGTACCGCTAACATCAATACCCTTAAGCGCATTTGCCGCTTTTAGATCCTTCTCTAGATAAGGGTCTATATATTTTGCAATTGCTTCTTCAACCTGCTGCTGTGAAACGCTCATAGCATTTACTCCAAAACCTGTGGTATTACGCCCATTAAACCCGGGCCTTATATAGGATGCGCATTCTACACCAGCTGAAATGGGAATTAACCCTACCCTTTATTGGTATAGTGACGACTTGAAACTGACTGGTATATGGCGACTGATCTGCATATTTCAAGCCCTTCCCCCAACTTGCTAAAATTGAACCTACATCAAATAGAACCAATTTATTAAGGACGAACAGGCTTTTAGTAGCTACAATACTGATAAATGCACTGTAAATTTCAACTGGAATATTAGAACACTACACTATGAGCTCGGATTCAGACACACCAGACACGCCCATTGATGTACACGACCCTGAAAAGGTGTCCAAAGCCATTAAAAACTTTATTAATGGTGACAACGAGGTAGGTGTCTCTACATCGGCAGCGCAAAGCAGTACAGGTAAACAGTTTCATGATCGCAGAGATGTGATCAAGGCTCTGACTAATCTGCAAACCACTTATAAGCCCAAGTTCTCACCTGGCGAAACACAAATTCGTACAGATGACTTTAAGCATGCTCTGCTCAATAGCATGGCTAAAATGGGCAATACCAACATGACCAAATCGCTGAATTCCATCGATGGACGCACCATCGATTTTGTTGAAATGCTATTTGGCGCATTCCTGCGAGATGATAATATCTCTGTCGCCATAAAATCCCTGCTGCTGGAACTGCAGATCCCGTTGATAAAAGTTGCCATGCTCGACCCCAATTTCTTCCAGAATGATAAACATGCCGCCCGCAGCATGCTGGACACCATGGCACACTTAGGCATAGGTATAGAGTGCGAAGATAACACCCTGTTTAAAACCATGCGTCTGATAGTTGATCAGTTACAGACAAGCTTTGAACAAAATCTGCGAAGCTTTAATACCGCTCTTACTGCCTTATATCGCTTAACTGCCATTGAAAATGATAAAACTGGCAAACAGGAAGAAGAAACACAAAAAGCCATTTTTAAAGAACATGCACGACAAATAGTTTTAAATGAACTGCAACGCCAAACTTATAAAAAAGTGATTCAAAAAGAACTGAAGCCCCTCATTTTAAAACAATGGGCCGCATTAATGTTTCAGCGCTTTATTAAATACGGCAAAGACAGCCGTCAGTGGGAAGAAATTGTTACCCTGTTAAGACATGTAGTCTACAGTGTGCAGCCCGTTTTAACGTCTGAACAGTGGGTGTTGCTAAATAATGATTCGGATATTTTAATTAGTGATATTGAAGCACAACTGAATACCACAAAATTGAGCCCCGGGGGCATTGATGCCTCGGTTACTGCATTAAGAGAAATTCATTCCAGACTAATTGAAACCTCTGAATTTTTTCAGGAAGAGCCTGACTACAGCCTGGCTGAAAGGAGCCTGGATGAAGTCATTGAAGATTCTGCTGAAGAAATGCCCGATGAAGGCGAGCCACCTCATATCCAGATTTCACGTTTACCGCATAATGTTAAACAGGGTGTCTGGTTTGAAATTTACAATGGTGAAGACAGGGCTTTGCGCAGAGTAAAGTTATCCGTCATTCTATTTGATGAAGCAAAACTGGTTTTTGTAGACCGACACGGCGATAAGATAATTGAAAAATTCGCCAATGATTTTGTAGAAGAACTAAATGAAAATAAATCAAGAATTATTGCCGATCATTCAATTTTCAGTCATGCCCTGAGTCAAATTATTAATTCAATTGTTCGATAAAACTACAGCCCGGAATATTTCATCTGCTTTTGTAATATGTTGCGGCGAGACAAAAATTTAGCGGAAATCATATTCATCTATGGCAACACTATGCCGCCAGTTGATCTGATTAAGGCCATAGTCGTAACCCACATTAAATAATTTCGTCATCTTCTCGGGGTTAAATTCTGTCGCATCATCAACATGGTTTGCATGCTCGGGCACGGATGCCAGCCGAAACTTGACCCCCTTTTCAACACAGCTAGTGTAGAGTCTGTAGATATTTTTATCAAACAGCAAATCTACCTGCATCTCAAGATATGCAGCGATAATAGCTGAAGGCGATTGCTCTATGGGGTCATATTTATGCCGGTTGCGATACTTTCGGTTAGCAACAACATAAAGCGTAGCATCGAAGTTAACATTTGCATCACTTCTTAACTCTAAAATTTCTTTCCAGTTAACAAGCAAACCAACCATAAACACATGCGAGTAAATTCCACCATCGACATGCATCTGATAATACTGCTTATCTTTTATATCCACACTTATATACTGAGGAGGCAAAAAAATTGGCATCGCACTGGATGCATAAATAATGTCGGAAAATCTCTGGTATTTATCCTGTCTATTGCTTGACGCTATAGCACCCATATCCCACACCACAAACTGACCGGTGTCGATATTAGTTGTTCCAATGTAAAGGCGTCTGCCCTTTGCATGTTCAGCAGCGACTCTATTTAAAAGAGCTTCGTTGAAATTTTTTGCAAATAACTTTTTCAAGGGTGCCGGATTCATCAGATAGGCTGAACCAAAAAAACTTAGCCAGCTGGATGTATAGACATCATCTGTATGTGACTTTGTATAAAACCTTTCCACCTTGTCTAACTCATCACCGCCAAGAAAAACAAACGTCGCCATCACCGCACCGGTAGATACTCCTGTCACTACATCGAACTCAGGCATATCGCCTCTGTCTACCCACCCGGATAACAGGCCTGCACCAAATGCACCTCTTGTACCTCCGCCTGACAGGGTTAATATATTAAAAGGAACCGGCTTATTGCTATTGCTATGATCGTGCGCTTTTTTGGCCAGTGTGCTGCCGAGGCTGTCTCTAAGTGTAAATGGGCCACTCTTGCTTATATCTAAATCAATGGCACCCCAGGGTAGTTTATTAGCATGCTCTTCAGGTAATGCTACTGGTCTTGTTGCACAGGCTGTGACCATGATTAGCACAAGTAATACAGCCAGGTTCTGCGTATATTTTAATTTTATTGGAATTATCATATAAATATGCTTTTTTATCAGGATTTGAATTACGCGGTGACAGCAGTGAAGATTTTTTATTAATGACTACTGAATATTTTGTCGTGTGCATTGTAGCAAATGAAAGATTAGTGGTATATAAGCCACAGGTAATTCCGCGCAGGCTGAATCGCAGCTCTGCAGCCTCTGTTTTTACTTTATACATCGACTTAGCCCATGAACACTCATGCAGTCATTAAATACCCCGCCTGGCTAACACCATGGGGTATATTTTATATAAATATTCGAATTTTTCCTGCACATGGCTTTTACGCAGGAATTATTTCATCAATCGAATAAATGGCAGATGAAAAAATTCTCTGAAAATGCTATTTTACGCGCCTGAGCATTCTTCAATACATGAGCATCTATGTCCCATAAACAAAGCACGGCAGGTACACAGCGTAAAATTCTGGTCACCAGCGCCCTTCCCTATGCCAATGGCCCTATTCATCTGGGACATCTGGTCGAGTATATCCAGACAGATATCTGGGTTCGTTTCCAGAAACTACGCGACCATGAGTGCCTTTATGTGTGTGCTGATGATGCCCACGGCACGCCTATCATGCTGCGTGCTCGCCAGGACGGCATCACACCTGAACAGCTAATCGAAGATGTTAGCCGCGATCACCAGGCTGATTTCTCTGATTTCCTGATTGGCTTTGATAATTACCACAGCACTCACTCAGATGAGAACAGGCAACTCTCTCAGGATATTTATCGCACATTACGTGACGCGGGTCACATTAGCACGCGAACGATTTCGCAGGCTTATGACCCTGAAGCCAGTATGTTTTTACCCGATCGTTTTATTAAGGGCTCCTGCCCTAAGTGTGGTGCAGAAGACCAGTACGGCGATAGCTGTGAAGTGTGTGGTGCAACCTATGACACCACCGACTTAAAAGATCCTTATTCGGTTGTTTCTGGAGCAACTCCGGTTAAAAAAGAGACCGAACATTATTTTTTTAAACTGGGTGATTTCGAAGACATGCTAAAACAATGGACCACCGCGGGACATGTGCAGTCTGAAATTGCTAACAAGCTAAATGAGTGGTTTGAATCTGGGCTGAAAGACTGGGACATAACCCGGGATGCACCTTACTGGGGATTTGAAATACCCGACAGCAAAGATAAATTTTTCTATGTCTGGCTGGATGCACCGATTGGTTATATGGCCAGCTTTAAAAACTTATGTGATAAAACGAATTTAGATTTTGATGAATTCTGGAAATCGAATGACAAAACTGAACTGTATCATTTTATCGGTAAAGATATTGCCTACTTTCATACCTTATTCTGGCCAGCAGTATTAAAAGGCTCGGGTTATCGCACCCCCACAAAAGTTTTCTGCCATGGTTTCCTCACCGTTGACGGTGCAAAAATGTCCAAATCTCGTGGCACCTTTATTAAAGCACGCACCTATCTGGATAATTTAAAACCCGAATACCTGCGTTATTATTATGCGGCTAAATTATCTTCAGGTGTTGATGATATTGATTTAAACCTTGAAGACTTTCAGCAACGTGTTAATACCGATTTAGTGGGTAAGTTTGTCAATATCGCCTCCCGCGTCGCGGGTTTTATTAAAAAGAATAATAATGGCCTGTTAGCCGCTTCACTACCGGCACCTGAACTACATCAGCAGATGATAGATGCCGGCGCTTCTATTGCGCAGCATTTTGAAGACAGGAAATACAGCCAGGCTACTCGAGAAATAATGGCCCTGGCAGATAAAGCCAATGAATATATAGCCAATGAAGAACCCTGGGCTAAAAACAAACAGCCTGGTAATGAGCAGCAAGTTCATGCCATCTGCACTCAGGGCATTAACATGTTTCGTATACTGTGTATTTATTTAAAACCGATGCTGCCTGAAGTAATAAGCCAGGCCGAAGCCTTTTTAAACTGTGGCGAACTTAGCTGGAATGATTTAGATAAGCCTCTGTTAGATCACAGCATTAATAAATTTAAACCCTTAATGCAGAGAGTTGAAAAAGACGCTATTGATAAAATCATCCAGGCATCTAAAGAAGATATTAAAACTGCACAGCAAACAACGCCTGCCAAACAATCTAAAAAGGATTCAACTGTGTCTAATGAACCCATAGCAACAGAAATAACATTCGAAGACTTTGCAAAAATTGATTTACGCATTGCCAGAATCGTTAAAGCCGAACATGTAGACAAAGCAGATAAACTGTTACAGCTAACCCTGGATATTGGTGATGAAACCCGCAATGTATTTGCGGGTATAAAATCGGCTTACGCGCCTGAAGATCTTGAAGGCAAACTGACAGTTATGGTTGCGAATCTAAAACCACGTAAAATGCGCTTTGGTTTGTCTGAGGGCATGGTACTGGCTGCCGGGCCAGGGGGAAAGGATTTGTGGATTCTCAACCCCGATGACGGCGCTCAGCCTGGCATGCGGGTAAAATAATTTTTCGGCATAGCGGTGACTCAATCTTCTGCAAATATCTAAACCCGATGCAGGATAAACCACAGCTTATTAGCAAGCGTCAGGTTTATAACTAATTACATTAGAATCTGAACATGCGCTGCAATCAGAGGCATATGTTTTTACACTAGCATTTTTAAGCGTCGCACATACGGGCACATATTGCATTGTACATATTTGTGGGCGCGGCTCGGTGCAAACAGTGTTTTTGCCTTTTGAAATACCTGTCAATATTTTAGACCTGTATCTGCCTAATTCATCTAATAACCATTTCTGTGTTTTAACTGCTTTTTTATCGGCACAGGTCACCATATAGTATTTTCCCGTCATGGTGCTTTTACTGGCAGAATATTTGATAAAATCTTCTGTGCTTTTTATATCATCCCTGAAATAATCATATTTATTTTCTATATGTTTGACAGCTTTTTCACCAACATGATTTGTACCATTTCTATTTATGGCGCAATTACTATTTCTGACAAAATCTAATAGATGAACTACTTCCGCTATCTGGCTGGACGGTACATCTGCAAATAATATACCGGGAAAAAACAGGCTTATTACAAGTATCATTTTTTTCATTATTAACATTCCAGATTAAGTTTACAACTCTGCGCCGGGGATATTGAATATATGGGGGATAATATAGAAAAATAGCATCTGTAGGAGAAACTGTTTTTGCTATGCTTCGTAATATTAAAGCAGGTATTCTTTTCACCTGATTCATTACTATGCACAATCGGTCTTTTTAGCCTGTGATTTTTTGTATTTGCCTTACTTCGCAATTATTTTAGAAGGACACTACCTTCCATGGTGCCGCACTCCCGGCCCCGCATCCCTGC
>QIDK01000045.1 GCA_003228405.1 Gammaproteobacteria bacterium
GGCTCGCTCCGCATCGCCTTCTATATCGCCAGCTAAAGCTACCTCCTACAAATTATATTTTTTTATTTGCGTGTCTTTGCGTTTATTTGCGATAAAAATGCTTTTTGCTTTTAGAGATATTTGTGGGGATAGCTCAGGCTCTGTCCCCTTATTGAAACCACCAAAAGCTGTACGAAGAGTCACCCGTAGATGATATATCCGGAGACGGGGCTTCAGCCCCGTACATACAATGCGGACCAACACTAATCATACTCACTATCTTTCCACTCACGCAATGCCGCAAACACCTCCCAGTCTTCATGCAGTTCACGCCCGGCAAATTTTTCCGCTGCCTGTTTTACCTGTGGCTGCTGCAAACGCATAAAGGGGTTGGTTGCCAGTTCTAATTTAACGCTAGATGGCAGCGTCGGCAGACCCTGTTCCTGTTTTTCCATTTCCATTATATCGCGCTCAATGATGTCTTTATTATCCGGCTCGACCCATTTAGCAAAACCCAGGTTATCGACGGTGTATTCATGGGCAGGGTACATTCGGGTATTTTCTGCTAAGGCCGCGAGTTTTGCCATTGAATCTGCAAACATCTGTGCTGTGCCGCTAAAGATTCTACCGCAACCCGCACCGAACATGGCATCACCACAAAACACCAGCTCTTCATTCACATAGGCCAGATGATCCAGGGTGTGTCCGGGAATAGATATCACTTCAAATTTAGTTTCCAGCTCAGGCAGAAAAACCGTATCACCCTCACCCACTGTATAGGTAATTAAGTCTGGTATTGACAGATCAATGCTCAGCTTATTTTCAGAAGGGGCTTTATACGGGCCTGTAACAGACATAGCCGGGAATAAATCTAATAAATCGGCCACCCCACCCGTATGGTCATAATGTTGATGGGTTATAAGAATAGCCACTGGTTGCAGCTTATTTTCTGTGAGATATTTAATCACAGGTTCAGCCTGACCAGGGTCAACTATAACCACATCAGGCTGCTTATTTTTCTGTATTATCCAGATGTAATTATCTGATAATGCATTTACTGGTGTAATTGTTAACATAGGCTTCCCAATAGAAAACAATAATTGTATGCTAGGGAACCTGTGATTAAGTCTATGATACTTCTGACTTACAGGCTTGATCAGAGGTTCACTGGTGTCCCTCTGAGTATTTTACCCCTAAATTAACTATCTACAAAATGAAAGTCATCTCCTTTAATACCAATAGCATCCGCATGCGCCAGCATCAGCTGGAAAAACTGATAAATACTCACGCACCTGATGTTATCGGCATTCAGGAAACCAAGGCGCAGGACATTGATTTTCCTGTAGAAATGATTGAGTCATTAGGTTATCAGGCTGCCTTTCACGGACAAAAAACACATTATGGCGTTGCGCTATTATATAAGCATTCTCCGCTTGAAATCAGCAAGGGCTTTGCCGATGATGATGACCAGGCACAACGCCGATTTATCTCTGCAAAATTTGAAATAGAGGGTCAGATTATCACCATAATGAACGGTTATTTTCCTCAGGGAGAAAGCAATGCGCACCCACAGAAATTCCCTGCCAAGAGAAAGTTTTATAGTGATTTAACCCGCCTGATAAAAAATCAATATTCACAGAATGATAATTTAATTGTTATGGGTGATATGAATATTGCACCTCTCGACCTTGACATTGGCATTGGCGAAGACAATGCAAAGCGCTGGTTAAAATCGGGTAAATGCAGTTTTCTACCGGAAGAACGGGAATGGATAAAAACACTGTATGACTGGGGTCTGGTTGATACTTTCCGTCACCTCAAACCTGATATTAATGATCGATTTAGCTGGTTTGATTACCGTAGCAAGGGCTTTGATAAAGAACCTAAACGGGGCTTACGCATTGATCTTATACTGGCTACAGAAAAACTGAGCAATAAATGTATTGATGCTGGAATCGATTACGATGTTCGCGCAATGCAGAAACCCTCTGACCACTGTCCCATATGGGCCGAATTTAAACTATAATTAGTGTAACTATTCAGCTTAAGCCCTGTATAGCAACATATCCGCATTAAAAAATGGGCCTTTCCGCCCTGATCTGTAGCCTCATTTTTGACGAAAATCGGGGCAAGCTGAGAGGTTGCGGCCTTATACTGTATAGTAATATAGTTCCTGTAAAATATTGATGTATCATTTTTAGATGGATAACCCCTTACAAAGCTCACGTTGTCGCATTATGGCTATTTCGCTGGTAATTTTAATCAGCCTGCTTCTAATGTTGTTTAAAGTATTACCGATACTTTTTAAGCCCAATAAACTCAATCAGGTAATAAACGACGGTGAGCTGATTATCGTCACGCGGAATAGCTCAACCACCTACTATGAAGGCCCCAATGGTAAAACCGGCTTTGAGTACGAGCTTGCAAAAATGTTCGCCAACTCACTGGGGGTTAATCTTAAAGTTATTACCACTGATAACCTGTATGAAATTTTTAACATGCTCAACACCGGTAAAGCGCACTTTGCAGCGGCAGGTTTAACTATCACTGAATCACGTAAGAAACAGTTCCGTTTTGCTGCAAGTTATATGGATATATCCGAGCAGTTAATTTATAACAACCAGTCATATCGACCTAAAAAAATTGAAGACCTGAACAATGGCTTACTCGAAGTAATTGATGGCTCCAGTCATGTTGAAAGCCTGAGTGAATTAAAGCAGAAATATCCGAATTTAAGCTGGAACACCCAGAAAAATATGGATAGCGAGCAGCTACTTTATCTGGTTGAAAATCAGTTAATCGATTTCACCGTAGCCGACTCAAATGAGGTTTCCCTCAATCAACGTTTTTTACTGGAACTAAGGGTTGCCTTTGATATATCTAAGCCCAGGCAGCTGGCATGGGCCTTTCCTAAAGATAAAGACTCAAGCCTGTATGATAAAGCCATGAGCTTTTTCTGGCGCAATTTAAACGATGGTGAAATCACCCAGTTAGTTGAAAAACATTATGGCCATGTCGACAAGTTTGATTATGTGGGTAATCTAATTTATGTACGCCATATTGCTACCCGTTTAAGTAAATATATAGAACTCTATAAGGTGGCTGCAAAAAAATATAATCTTGACTGGAAGTTACTCGCCGCCATGGGGTATCAGGAATCTCACTGGAACCCGCAGGCTGTCTCCCCCACCGGAGTGCGAGGCATTATGATGTTAACCCAGCATACCGCAGGGCAAATGGGTGTGAAAAATCGGCTAGACCCGAAAAGCAGCATTTTTGGTGGCGCAAAATATCTTGATCAGATACGCAAACGCTTCCCGCAGGAACTAAGGGAGCCCGACAGAACCTGGTTAGCCATGGCCGCCTATAATGTCGGCTATTATCATGTTATTGATGCACAGATCATTGCTAAACAACAGGGCAAAGACCCCAACAAATGGTTAGATCTTCAAACCACTCTGCCACTACTCGCAAGAAAAAAATGGTACAAAAAAACTAAATATGGTTATGCCAGGGGCTGGGAACCCGTCAAATATGTCACCAATATTCGCCGTTATTATGATTTGCTTGAATATCAGCTAAAGCGTAATGCGCCCGAAGAAGAAAGCAACAACCATGATGCTTTTTCTATTTTGCCTTCTGTACTATAAAAAATGTAACCAGGATTCACTACACGTCATCCGGGTTACATTGCAGATATCTGTTTTATATGCGGTGACAGACTAATCTACCAGGGCCTGTTCAGCTTCGGTTTTCAGACCAAACTTTTTCATTAGAATTTTTGGTGGGCAAAATCCGGTAAAAGAACTTTGTAAACAGTTAAAACCAACAAATAGTGTTAACCAGCTCCAGTTAGGGTTATGGAACAGGGCCAGTAAGCTTGTCACCATTACCATAGTGCCAGCAAGAGCAAATAATGTGCGCTCTATCGTCATTAGAATCTCCAGATATAGTATGAATAAGTTATAGTGATTGATTTTACTATATTAGAGACCACTAATAAAGAAGTCTCGACTAAAGTCGATAAACGGGAATAACAGCGATTAGTTTTGTTAGAATAGCCTGCATCCAGGGACAGGGATGTAAATGCCACACTTTAATATCTAACCTTTTGATATATATAGGATAAAAGCCTCCGAGAAGGTTCTTCTCCGCTCTTGTGTATAGAAAACGAATGATAGTTTTATTAACTCATTGATTTGCTATCACTTACCGGTGCCTGAAATAATAGTCATCATTGTCATTTGTTTTGCAAATAAAAAATGACTGTCGTCATCCCCGATAAAATCTTCTGCAAAGATTTTAAACAGGCTTGCACGACTTTTAAGGGGCGCCTAAATAGTAACCAGGACACCGTTTGTTGTTATCACCAGTAAAGCCCGGGGCAGGCAAACCCTGTTTAAAATGTTTCAAAGTACGATTAATTAACCAGGACAAAACCATGAAAGCAATTGGCTTAACCCAATACTTACCTATCGAAAATAAAGACAGTCTTCAAGATATTGAATGTCCAAAACCTGAAGCCCGTAATCATGACTTATTGGTGAAGGTGCATGCAATATCGGTTAATCCTGTGGACACTAAAATACGCGCTCCGAAAGATCAGGTCGAGGCATCACCGCGCATTTTGGGTTGGGATGCAGCGGGTGAAGTAGTGGCTGTTGGTCAACAGGTTGAGCATTATGCTGTAGGGGATCAGGTTTACTATGCGGGTGATATTACGCGTGCGGGTTCTAACAGTGAATTTCAGTTGGTTGATGAACGCATTGTGGGCAAAAAGCCTGCATCACTTTCATTTGCAGAAGCGGCGGCTCTACCCCTTACCAGTATTACCGCATGGGAAGCCTTATTTGAACGCTTACAAATTTCTGCACAAGGTGATGATGCCGGTAAGTCCATTCTAATCATTGGTGGTGCGGGTGGAGTGGGTTCAATCGCGATACAGCTTGCTAAAAAACTGGCCAAATTAAAAGTCATTGCTACGGCTTCTCGACCTGAATCACAACAATGGTGTTTAGATCGGGGAGCTGATAATGTGATTAATCATCACCAGTCTATAGATGACGAACTGGCCGTAATTGAACTGCCACTTGTGGATTATATTCTTTGTCTTAACAATACCGATCAACACTGGTCAGTTATGTCGAAGGTGATTAAACCTCAAGGACGAATATGTTCAATTGTTGATACGTCAAGCGTCGATCTTTCTTTGTTAAAAAGCAAAAGCGTAACCTTCGTGTGGGAGTTTATGTTTACCAGGGCCATGTATAAAACCGCTGACATGATAGAGCAGCAGCGATTATTGAATAAGGTTTCTGATTTTGTTAATGAAGGCGAACTGGTCACTACCGCGAATACATTGTTGCAGCCAATTAACGCTGAAAATTTACGCAAAGCACATGCAATAATTGAAAAGGGAAACTCAATCGGTAAGCTCGTAATAAGTGATTGGGTTTAAGGTTGGTCAAAACAAAGCTTTATTTAAGGGGGCTTCACAGTTCAGTGCAAACCTTAACAAGTATTCTCTATAATAATTTCCAGCTATAAATAGCGGTAATTAAAAGCGTGTAAGCGGCAAGAATGAAAACATTGACTGGGTTGCCTGATAGTTTAGGCGTTTTAATCTGAGATACATTCAAGGCAGCGAGCGCGATACTACTTACATATAGAATAACCGTAAAAACACTATGGCTAAAAACACTTTCTAATAAAAATATGGCAACCAGTATGAGACTATTGTTATCCAGTGCCAGGCCTGTGTAACTTTTTCCGCCCGTGAGACCAAACGTACTAAAGTAACTCAGTCGTAATGCACTCGCTGCCACCATCAAAAATGCCCCGGGCAGATAAATGAGTTCGAAATTCCCATAACTTAAAAGTAAAATGGCAGGGGTTACACCATAACTCACAATATCTATTAACACATCAAGCTGACCACCAAAAACACGGTCATCACCGGTACGTCCTTTCATTCTGCGTGCAATGAGACCATCAGCCCAGTCAAAAGCAACCGCCCAAACCATACCAATCATGGCTGCAGCATATAGGCCGGTCACGCTGTAATAAATGGCAACGATGGTGCACGCCAGGCCTGAAAGCGAACAAATATTAGGCAGGTCTTTGGCGTAGGAGAGAATGGTATTAGGCTTTAACTCTTTGCTTGCTGAACTATTGTCTGTCATTGAATTACCTTCAAACAGGGTGAATATAATACGCCTGACTGATAACCCGACTGATAAATATAATCATTCTGACTTATGCCTGTAACAAGTATTCAGTTACGTTAGCGCGAACCTGTTATAATACCACGCTTCATTTGAGACAGAGATAAAATAATGCTTGTATACACCGTTGGCACCTGGGATTTATTACATGTGGGTCACCTTGCCTTACTTCAGCACTGCAAATTGTTAGGTGATACGATTGCGGTTGGCGTGGCAGCCGATGAAGTGGTAGCCAGCTATAAGCCGCATGTTCCTGTTGTGCCACTTGAGCAAAGAATGGAAATGTTAAGAGCATTGCGCTGTGTTGACATTGTAAGGCCTTATTATGAGCTGGAATATGCGTCTGCCTGTAAAGAATTAGATGTTGATGTTTTCGTCATTGGTGAGGACTGGGGCAAACAGCCACATAATATTGAAGTCGAGTCTTTTTTAAAAGCAGGTGGTAAATCCATTATTCAAGTGAGCTATCATTCTGCTACTTCGTCCACGAAGATTAAACAACGAACACTCGCCCAGTTCAAGAAAATAGCGTAGATCAACGCCATATATATACGTTTTTCAGCTAAACGTACTTATCAGAAAAAAGGCTATTCTATACTTCCTGGTTATACTATTGACAGCAAACTGATATTAAGGAGCTGGGGCGATATTTTACGGTTTATGGCAACTATCAAGTCAAACCACACATCGGTTCAGCCTGCCAGGTACTTTTACAGAACACCATTGTTTTATGGAATGACCCAGGGAACCTTTCAGATCTGATATTGAAGACTAAAGACAGAGATCAACGTTCAAGCTGAATAGCAGCCATTGGGCAAGGATCGGTTATTACCTGGCCACATGTTAATTTGTTTGTTTTTAAGAAACCTGGTGGGTTCTTCTCCGGTCTTGTGTATAAAACATCAGAATAACAAACGCTGTCGTTCCCGAATGCTTTTGTCGGGAACCCAGTGGCTTTGGGTTCTTAGAGTCACTGGATCCCCGGCACAGGCATTACTTCGGGCTCCTGCCCTTCGCCGTAAAGGCCGTGCAAGCACGTTTAAAATCTTTGCAGAAGATTTTATCGGGGATGACGACAGTCGTTTTTTATTTGCAAAACAAATGACAACGATGGCTAGTATTTCAGGCACCGATAAGTGAAAGTAAATCAACGAGTTAGAAAAAGTAACCAATAGCTTTATATACACAGAACTGGAGAAGAGCCATCTGGTGACTTTTATTTCTTATAATATCATGGGTTTATATTGAAAGTGTGGCATTTACACCCCTATATTGCTGGAGTCCCCATCCAGCTAAATAAAAAATATTCAATAATATGTCATAATTGCTCCTCATAAGTCTTAACACAATGCAAAGCAGAGGAAACCCTGTGATCACCAGACACATAATAAGTATAACCCTGCTCATAGCTTTCACTGCTACGGGCTGCCAGCAAAATAAACCCTCAGAAGCCGTTGCAATAAAACCAGCTGCTCAAACGAAGCACATAAGAAAGAGTAACAACATCGTTAATGGTATATTGCTTGAATCGCTAAAAGCCGGTAGCTACACCTATGCACAAATCAAAACAGACAATGGATCAGTATGGGCAGCCGGCCCTGTAACCAGCCTAAAAAAAGGCGACCAAGTCAGCTTTAATGGCCGCATGTTAATGCAGAATTTTCACAGCAAATCCCTCAATCGTGATTTTGATAGCATCTATTTTGTGGATCGTTTTAGCGTTAATGGTAAAAACAGCCTTTCCACAAATGAATCTGCCACTTTAAACCCCTTCAAAAACAGCCCATCGCCAACCGCGGCTCTTAAATCATTTTCAAAAGCTGAAAATGGTCAGACTATCGCTTATGTTCTACAAAATAAAGATAAACTGGGCAATAAAACCCTGCAGATACGTGGCCAGGTGAGTAAATTTACACCTGAGATAATGGGTAAAAACTGGATTCATATCCGCGACAGCAGCAGCCAGCAGGATATAACCCTGACCACCCGTGGCACTGCAGCCGTTAATGATATTATTCTGGTTGAAGGCCAGCTAACTCTGCATAAAGATTTTGGCTATGGCTATATCTATGCTGTGATTATTGAAGATGCAAAAATAAGTACAGAATAAATACTCAATTAAAATTTTGACGCAATGGCAATTATTACTCGTAGATAATTTGAGTAAAAAATAAGTGTTTATCACTGCTATCCCGTCAAATTTCTAATTCGTCATCTCCGAATGCTTTTGTCGGAGATCCAGTGTCTTTAAGTTAACGGGACAGCAGTGATCACTTATAGATAATTGGAGTAAAAAATAAGTGCTTAATTAATTTTTATTGCATCGTTAGCAGTTAATCAACTGTACTATAAAAAGAACTTTTTATAGTTTATAGACCGATTTATTTAACATTACTCAAGTTACTAATATTTCTGATTTTTACACAGTTTCTGCCATAGTGCTTAGCGTCATATAATGCAACATCGGCGCGTAAAAGCAAACTGTCTGCTGTGTCTCCCTGCACAAAATTAGCAACACCAAAACTACAGGTTATATTACCTGCTCTACCAAAATGATGATTTTCTACCAGGGCACGTAGTTTTTCAGCAAATATCAACACTTTGTTAATGTCTTTTTCCAGGCTTATAATCAGAAATTCCTCACCACCCCATCGACCCAGCATGTCAGATTTACGTATATTAGATAATAACAATCTGGAAATAGCCTGTAAAACCTCATCACCGGCCTGATGTCCGTAAGAATCATTAACTTTTTTAAAATAATCAATATCAATAAGAATCAGGCTAAATGAATAATTGTAGCGAATAGCCTGATCTAACTCGGATTTCAGCATTTCATCAATCTTCCGACGATTGTAGAGTTTAGTTAACTGATCTGTTACCGATAGTTTTTCCAGTTCACATGTACGCTCTTCAATCAACTGGTGTAGTTCTGAACTTTTCCGGGTTGCAATTCTAATAGCAGGAATAACAATGACTACTGCTTCAAGAATCAATGTCAGCAGGGTGCCGATTAATATAAAAAGTTCCCGCTCCATCAGGGTTGCCGTTTTTTTATTGCTTTCGAGTTCGAATAAATAAACCGCATTGTTTATAAGGGGCAGCAAATCGAATGACAGGGTTTCAATTTGTTTAAGTGTGTTACTGTCTCTGGTCTGTATAAAACTGGAAAGCACCTGCAAATAAGATTCAATTTTCGTATTAAGATCAAAAGGTGGATGCTGATAAATAGCCGAGATTTCCTCGGTCATCAGATAACTGCTCATAATCTCACGATGATCTTTTTTCATGAGATTATAGAGTTCTGTTAAATGTATTTTTAATTTCTGGCTATCTGTTTCATAGTAGCGCTTGGCGATTAGAGTCGTTTTCTGAGATAACATTCTCTGTTTGCCACTTATATTGATTACGTAGGCATATTTTTCCTGACTATGAATTATTTCAGTCGTTGTTAAATAGGCATAAACCACCCAGCCAGATAAACTCAGGAATATGA
>QIDK01000182.1 GCA_003228405.1 Gammaproteobacteria bacterium
GAACTGGGCAAAAGCCGCTAATTCACGATACTGAGCCAGGGCTAAACGAACACCGCCGCCTAACTTTTTGATGATTTTAGTCTGTGCTGCACCACCTACACGAGATACGGATAAACCCGCATTAATCGCTGGGCGAATACCGGCGTTAAATAAATCCGATTCCAGAAAGATCTGGCCATCGGTAATTGAGATAACGTTAGTCGGTACGAAGGCAGAAACGTCACCGTCCTGAGTTTCGATAATCGGCAATGCGGTTAACGAACCGGTTTTACCTTTCACTGCGCCATTGGTGGCTTTTTCTACATACTTGGCATTTACACGAGCCGCACGTTCTAATAAACGTGAGTGTAAGTAGAAAACATCACCCGGATACGCTTCACGACCCGGTGGACGACGTAACAGCAGAGATACCTGGCGGTAAGCCCATGCCTGCTTGGTTAAATCATCATATACAATCAGTGCATCTTCGCCTTTATCGCGATAGAACTCACCCATTGAACAACCCGCGTAAGGCGCGATGTATTGCATCGCCGCCGAATCAGAGGCTGCCGCTGCCACGATGATGGTGTGAGCCATGGCATCGTGCTCTTCTAATTTACGTACCAGGTTAGCAATGGTGGATGCTTTCTGACCAATCGCCACATACACACACTTAACGCCTGTACCTTTCTGATTGATAATCGCATCTAATGCCACCGCTGTTTTACCTGTCTGGCGGTCACCAATGATCAGCTCACGCTGGCCTCGTCCGATGGGCACCATGGCGTCGATTGATTTAAGGCCGGTTTGCACTGGCTGATCAACTGACTTACGTTCGATGACACCCGGTGCGATTTTCTCTATTGGCGCATAGGTTGAAGTTTCGACTGGGCCCTTACCGTCGATCGGTACGCCTAATGAATCAACTACTCTACCCAATAATGCATCGCCTGTCGGCACTTCTAAAATTTTGCCGGTACATTTGGCTACATCACCTTCTTTCAGGTGCTTGTCTGAACCTAAGACCACCGCACCTACTGAGTCACGCTCAAGGTTAAGCGCGAGGGCAAAGGTTTCACCTGGCAGCTCGATCATCTCGCCCTGCATGGCTTCGCTTAAGCCGTGAATGCGCACGATACCGTCAGCCATGCTGACAATCGTGCCTTCGGTACGGGCTTCTGCGACCGTCTCAAAGCTTTCTATTCGTTTTTTAATCAGTTCACTGATTTCTGATGGATTCAGTTGCATTCTAATTCCTCTTTAATGGGATCACTTTTAAGCACCCAAATTAATGGGTTACCGCCTGGGTTAATGACCCAATTTTGGCTTGAGTGGAACCATCGATAACTAAGTCGCCCGCCCGGATAACTACACCGCCAATTAACGACGTATCGATTTCTGTCGTTAAACTGACTTCACGGCCTAATTTCTTTTTCAGGGCTGCGCTCATTGATTGAACCTGTGCATCGCTTAATGCGTAGGCTGAAGTGGCTACCGCTTCTACTGTGTTTTCAGCTTCGGCGCAATGCGCTTCAAATAAAACCACAATGGCGGGCATTAGCATCAGGCGGCTGTTTTCAGCCATTACTTTGATAAAGTTTTTCTGTGCCCCAGATAATGAAACATGGGATAACTTATCGCCGCAAATATCAATTAAGATTTCGCCTTTCGCCTCAGCACTCATTGCCGGGTTATCAATCACGGCTGCAAATTCATCGTTGCTGACAACAGCGTCGATAAAGTGCAGTGCGTCTGACCATTCCGCCATTTTCGATTCGGCGCCTTTTGATTCATTCTGGGCTACTTCAAAAGCTGCTTTCGCGTAGGGTCGTGCTAGTGTTGTGTATTCAGACATGGCTGCAGTTCACTATATCTGTGCAATCATGTCGTCAACGATTTCGCTGTGCGCTTTTTCGTCAATTTCACGATTCAGGACTTTTGCCGCGCCCGCCATAGCGATGCCGGCTACCTGTTGTCTCAGATGCTCTTTTGCACGATTGATTTCCTGCTCAATCTCAGCTTCCGCCGCCGTTTTAACCCGACCGGCTTCTTCTTTTGCATTGTCTTTCGCTTCTTCAACAATTTCAGATGCACGCTTTTGCGCCTGCGTCACAATTTCAGATGCCTGACCCTTGGCTTCTTTAATGTGTACCGCAGCCGCTTTTTCAGCCAGCTCCTGTTCGTGCTGTCCGCGCTCAGCGGCAGCAAGTCCATCGGCAATCGTCTTTTTACGTTCGTCCAGCGCTGCAATCAGCGGTGGCCAAACAAACTTCATTACAAACCAGACAAACACGAAAAACGCGATTGACTGGCCGATAAGAGTTGCATTGATGTTCATGTGTGTTCCTCGGTAACTATATTCATGTTAACGGTTCAGGTTGCCGGTGTAAGGTTTCAGGCCAGGGCGGAAAATGTAAGCTTATAAATATAAGTATCCATTTTCTAACGCAGGCATGGAGCCTTACAGCGATAAGCTGAAATGTTAACCGCCAGCTACTGCGAAAAGAACGTATAACGCAATACCAACAGCGATCATAGGAACCGCGTCAACCAGACCCATCACGATAAAGAACTGTGTACGTAACATAGGAATCAGCTCAGGCTGACGGGCAGCACCTTCTAAGAAACGCCCCCCTAAAATGCCGATACCAATTGCTGCACCCAGTGCACCCAGGCCCATCATTAATGCGCCTGCGATGTATAGTAAACCTTGTGCTTCATTCATTGTTCAATCTCCTGTGAGAGTAGTTTTAATTTAAATTCAAAAATTCTGTTTTCAAGTTCTGCTTTTAAGCTCATGGCAGGGCCAGGTTTAGTGGTCCTGATGTGCCATATCTAAATATACAATTGTCAGGGTCATAAAGATAAACGCCTGCAGTGTAATAATCAGGATATGGAATATAGCCCAGCCCAGTTGCAGCACACCACCAAACAGACCCGTCGCCCATCCAGCTGAATACATGATTGCAATCAGGATAAAAATAGTTTCGCCGGCATACATATTACCGAATAAACGTAAGGCAAGTGATACGGGCTTGGAAATTAATGATACTAATTCTAAAATCAGATTAACCGGAGCACCGACCTTGCCAAATGGCTGGAATGCAAGTTCTGCAAAGAAACCACCGACACCTTTTATTTTAATGCTGTAGTAAAGCATCAACCAGAATACGCCCAGCGCCATACCAAAGGTGACATTGGGGTCTGTGCTGGGCACCACTTTAAAGAAAATTTTATGTGGATCTGCGCCGAAAGCGGCGCCAATTTGCTGGGCCACTATTGGTAACCAGTCAACCGGCACTAAATCCATCAGGTTCATTAAGAACACCCAGGCAAATATAGTGAGTGCCAGGGGAGCCACGATATCGTTTTTAGCGCTGAATGAGCCACGCACACTGTTATTAACAAATTCAACAATCATTTCTACGAAATTCTGAAAGCCTGATGGCACACCCGTAGTGGCTGTTTTGGCTACCCGGCGAAATGCGAAGAAGAAGAGCGCGGCCAGTGCAAATGACCAGCCTAATGAATCTACATGAAATGCCCAGAAGCCCATTTCTTTTGCCTGTTCGGCGGTTTCTGCAAACATCCAGCCATGATCCGGATGGTTACCATAGGTCATGTTCTGTAAATGGTGCTTTATATATTCGCTTGAAGTTATACCTTCACTCGACATTCTTTTCTCTCCGGTTTGTATTATCGTCATTAAATACAAATGACGCTAATACGGGAATCATTGTAATAAATAAATAGGCGCTCATCAAAGCAACTACATTGAGTGGTTTTATAGTGCTAAATGCAGCTACAAACAACATCACGGTCAAAATAATTTTGCCGACCTCCGCTCCATAACAGGTAGTGAGGATTTCTGATGATCTTTGTTCTTTCTGCCCTGAAAATACTTTCCATGCGAAATAGGCATTGCTCAGACTGGCTATCATTGCACCTGAAAATACAGATATAGCGATAGATTGACTAATAAACCAGCAAATCACACCCGCCATAAGACTAGTCACAAATTGAATAAATACAATTTTTTTGATTTGGGTCGTGCCAGTTTTTAGCATTTATTTGACGGAACTCTATTGACCGTTGCTGAAAAACGCGGGCAAATTATATGTTTCTACAGGTTTTTGGTCAACCTTTATGTCTGAATAAAATAAACTTATTTTAGTAAATTAGGTTTTATTTATATAGTCAGTATCATTACAGGGAAAAGCAGAGTCTTTTAGCGCAGAGATACTCAGAGAAAAGTTACTTTTAAGGTTTGCGCACAGCGCATACCATAAAAACTCTGCGCGTCTCAGCGTCCTCTGCGGTAAAAGCTGTTGATTTTTTACGTTTAAAAAAAATCGGCTCTTCTCCGCTTTTGTGAGGTATGTATTGGTATGTCTAGAAACTTCATACTCTGTCATTCCAGCATGCTTCTAGCTGGAATCCAGCAACTTTGCAGTGTTAAGGCCGCTGCATCCCCGATAAAAGCGCTCGGGGATGACGACAATCAATTTTTATTTGCAAGACAAATATTAAATATTGTAAATTCCTTTTACTCGCAAATTAACACTGAAATATCAACAGGTTAGTGTGGTGTTAGCATCTTTTTTCGCTCATTAAAGCGGAGAAGAACCAAAAAATCAGTGAATTTTAGCCAGAATGCCATCCAGCTCATCCAGGCTGGTATAACTAATCACCAGCTTGCCTTTGCCGGTTCCCTTGTGCTGCAAATCAACAGGCGCGCCTAATCGCTCGCTCAACTGATCCTGCAGGCGCCTGATATCCGGGTCTGAGCTGGCAGAAGAGTGGCTTACTTTTACGGCAGGGTTAAGCTGACGCGACACCTGCTTCTCGGTTTCCCGTACCGACCAGCCCTTATCTGCCGCTCTGTTAGCTAACATGCTTTGTTCATGGCCGGTTAGCGCCAGCAACGCACGGGCATGGCCCATATCAATTTTACGCTCATCCACCAGCAGTTTCACATCTTCATTCAGGTCTTTCAGGCGCAATAAGTTGGTCACCGAAGACCTGGAACGGCTCACGGTTTCAGCTACCTGCTGATGCGTCATTTCAAATTCATCGATTAAGCGCTGCAGGGCACGAGACTCTTCTAACGGGTTAAGATTTTCACGTTGAATATTTTCAATCAGGGATATGGCGGCTGCAGACCGATCATTGAGTTCTTTTACGACCGCAGGAATTGTATGCAGGCCCGCCAGTTGTGAGGCTCGCCAGCGGCGTTCACCCGCAATTAGCTCAAACTTGCCCGCCGACATGGGGCGTACCACAATAGGCTGTATCACTCCCTGAGACTTAATCGATTCGGCTAATTCCTGTAAGGTTTCAGGTTCAAAATGCACACGGGGCTGATAAGCGCCACGCTGTATCAGTTCAACGGGTATATGCCGCAGGCCATTATCTGCTGCTGCAAATTCGGCAGATGGTGCTGTGGGCGCTGGTTTTGGGTCGGTTAGCTGGTTTAATTCTGCAGCACTACCTAGCAGTGCGTTTAAGCCTCTTCCCAGGCCGCGTTTCTTTTTTGCCATTGATAACTCTGATTTTGATGTTTGCTATTTAATTTTAAATACAATTTCTGAGATTTAACCTCCCCCTTAGCAAAAGGGGGAATGAGGGGTATTTAAACAGATTCAGGCTTTTTGAATACTCAAATTATTTTTTGCAAATGAGCCTGGCTCAAATCTCCCCCCAGCCCCTCTTTTCCAAAGAGGGGAGCCTGTCTACGCCACTGCCGGCTGTGTGGCTTTAACCTGTTTACGGATAACTTCGCCCGCCAGTGAAAAATAAGCCAGTGCGCCACGTGAGGTTTTATCATAGTTCAATACCGGCAAACCATGAGATGGCGCTTCCGCCAGGCGCACATTACGTGGCACTACGGTGCGATAAACCTGATCGCCAAAATGCTCAATTAGCTGGGCAGATACATCGGTCGCCAGCTTATTACGCGGGTCATACATGGTACGCAACAGGCCTTCAATTTCCAGATTCGGGTTTACATTGCTCTTTACCTGTTCCACGGTTTCCATCAGGGAAGACAGGCCTTCCAGTGCGTAATATTCGCACTGCATGGGAATTAGCACTCCATGGGCTGAGACCAGCGCATTCAGAGTCAGCATATTTAACGATGGCGGGCAGTCGATAATAATAAAATCGTAGTCATCTTCAACCTGCTGCAATGCATTGCGCAGGCGAGACTCCCGGCCCTGCACATTCATTAATTCAACTTCGGCAACGGTGAGGTCGCCATTGGATGGCAACACATCGAAGCCGATTTCATCTACCTTATGAATACAGTCTCTTATGTCCTGCTCGGCCAGCAACACATCCAGAACACTAATTTCCAGATCACGTTTATCAATACAGCTGCCCATAGTGGCGTTACCCTGGGGATCCAGATCCACCAGTAAAACCTTCTTGTGGGTGAGCGCCAGTGAAGCCGCCAGGTTAACTGATGTGGTGGTTTTACCCACGCCGCCCTTCTGATTAGTTACCGCAATTATTTTTGCCATAATTTTTATTTCTTTGTGGATGCTCTTATTTCTATAAGCTGTCGCTCTTCATTCAGCCAGGGTACCTGTAATTGCCAGGCTGCCAGCTGCTCATACCCTTCTACCAGTTCTGGCAATTCATCTTTGCCCTTCATTGCCAGAACCCGGGTAGTTGATGTTAACAGATGTTGGGTACGATCCAGTATACTATTTAATGCAGCAAAGGCCCGACAGGTGATAATTTCAATGCCAGAATCAGGGCTATAGTCTTCTACACGACTATGAATAATGTCAATGTTTTCAAGCTTTAAGTCAATTTTACACTGCGTCAGAAAGCGGGTTTTTTTGCCATTACTATCCAGTAAAATAAACTGATAATCGGGCAGACAGAGTGCCAGCGGGATGCCGGGAAGGCCGGGGCCGGTACCCACATCGAGTATCGGTGAGCTGTTGATATACGGCATAATACTCAGACTATCCAGTAAATGCCGGACGACCATTGCGTCCAGCTCACGAATGGCGGTCAGGTTATAGGCCCTGTTCCATTTCAGCATAAGCTGCAAATAATCTAACAGTTTCTGCTGCGTTTGCAGCGATATTTGCAGGCCTAACTGCTGCAGGCCCTGATCAAGCCGGTGTTGCGCCTGCATTACCTCACTCACTGATTACCCAGCGCCTGATTTGTAAACGCATTTAACGCCTTTTTCATTTTATTAATAAGCTCAGTATTTTTTATATTATGCCGTGCCTGTAGCCTGGATGGATTGAGATAAGCTATCCATGTCTGGCTTTTTTCATCCTGCCATGCCAGCACCTTCATGGGCAGGTCTAATGCTACCAGGGGACTTTCATTCATTAGTGGAGTGCCTACTTTAGGGTTGCCAAAAATAAGCAGCTGGGTCGGGCGCATCTGTATGCCTGCCTTTTTAGCCCCTACAGAATGATAAATACGGGTGAAAACAATAATCCCCTTTTCTTTCAATACTCGCTCTAACCTGTCTAATGTCTCACCAACACTATAGCGGCTCTGTTTTACGGTATATTTTTCGTTTGCCTGACTTAGATTCAGATTAAAAGTTAACAGCAAAAACAGCAGTGTATTGATTAAAGCTTTCATCATTAATTTATCCTATTAGTTTTAAATTGAACAGCCTGGCCCACCTGTCATTCCAGCGAAGGCCGAAACCCAGAGACGTTAAGAAATCAACAGCCACTGGATACCTGCCTTCGCAGGTATGACGAAATGTTATGTTAATTTTCATGTCTAGATAAAATACTATTATTACTTATCATAGCGCTTTGCTCAGCAGCCTAAAAAGTTGTGTGGCTTTTGTGGCATTATAGCGAAGCGCCACAAAAGGTGCGTAACTTTTTGGGTCTGCGTGCACCGTTTTGATAGGCTTATGCTGCAGATTCATGCTGTATATCCCAGCCTGGAAAGACTAAAACAGCAGGATGGCATTGAAGTGCTCTTGCAAATACTTTGGCTCTTTCTACGCCAGGTTGAACTCTGTCATTTTCAATTGCTGATATAGTGGATTGTGGAATACCCGTTAATTCGGCCAAATTATTTTGGCTGAGCTCCTGGAATTCACGCAATATTTTTACAGATTCACCAACTGAGACTTCTGTTTGTTTTTTTGCTTTTTTATAATCTTGCATATTACTTCCTCCAGTAGTCATGTGGAGTGGCATTTTCTACCTGAATAAACACTTGTTTATTTTTTACTTTATATTTAATTCGATATTGCAGGTTTAAGCGTGAAGAACGATACCTCTTCCATTTACCGCTTAAAGGCTCGTCATGTAGTCCTTTCAGCTTTCGGAGTGCTTGTGGGCCTGATAATGAAACAATATCTTTCCATTTTTCATATTTTTTGACTGCATCAGCTGGTGCTGATAATAGTTGCTTTGATACACGGCGATGTTCATATATATGCCATATATGGGATGTCAATGTTTTTTAACCTAACAGGCTATTTAATGCGTGTTAGTGGATAGTAATAGTTTTTTACATATCTTTTAAGAACTCTTTTTAATATGAACTAATAACAACGATATCGCTGCAGGTGTTACGCCTGAAATTCTGCCCGCCTGGCCTAATGTTGCCGGGCGATGATCTATGAGTTTTTGCCGAACCTCATTAGATAAACCTTTTACCTGATCATACAGTAATTGATCTGGAATTTTTTTATCTTCATAGCGACGGGCTTTTTCTATTTCTTCCTGCTGACGATTTAAATAGCCCTCATACTTACTCTGTATTTCTACCTGTTCAGCGACACGTTGATCGTTTACTGCCGGGCCAATTTCTGCAATCTGCGTCAGTTTTTTATAATCCATTTCCGGGCGTTTAAGTAAATCCAGTGCCCGTGATTCCTTGCTTAAAGGCCGGGCTAAAACCGCTTCTAACGATTTTGCTGCAGAGGAGCCAGGCTGTACCCACATATCTTTTAGCCGCTGTTGCTCACGCTCTATGGCCTCACGTTTTTCTATAAAAACCTGCCATTGATGGTCACTTAACAGACCCATGCTATGAGCCGCTTCTGAGAGGCGTAAATCGGCATTGTCTTCACGCAATATCAACCGATATTCAGCACGCGAGGTAAACATGCGGTAGGGTTCCTGCGTGCCGTTGGTAATTAAATCATCTGCCAGCACACCCATATAAGCCTGATCTCTACGCGGTGACCAGGCTTCTTTTTCCTGCACCTGTAAGCTGGCATTTATGGCTGCCAGCATACCCTGTGCTGCCGCCTCTTCATAACCGGTAGTGCCATTTATCTGCCCCGCAAAATACAGGCCGTTTATAAATTTTGTTTGCAGACTCGATTTTAAATCACGGGGATCAAAATAATCATACTCAATAGCGTAACCCGGGCGGGTAATAAACGCATTTTCAAAGCCTTTAATCGAGCGCACCAGATCAATCTGCACATCAAAGGGCAAGCTGGTGGAGATGCCATTAGGGTATATTTCAAAGCTGTTTAAACCTTCGGGCTCAATAAAAATCTGGTGTGAATCTTTATCCGCAAAACGCACCACTTTATCTTCAATAGATGGGCAATATCTTGGCCCCACCCCTTCAATCACCCCGGAATACATGGGCGAACGGTCTAATCCACCTTTAATAATTTCATGGGTTTTTGCATTGGTATGGGTAATAT
>QIDK01000059.1 GCA_003228405.1 Gammaproteobacteria bacterium
TTTAAACAGCTTTGCTGGCCCGAAGGGTGAATGCCATGGACGGCATTCATAAATGAACTCGCCATAAAGGCGAAATTACCGAATTAAAAAAACAGTAATCTTATTATTAAGTTTTTTCGTAAATTTGGAGTCTATTTCTTTAAAATTCTTCATATAAATAAACTGTATAGCTTATTACTAAAAACATAATATTTTCCCCGGACACTAGTGTCGGCTGCGCCCGGGATGACAAAAACACCACTCAAGACAGCAAAAAAAGACTAACGAAAATAAACACAATAAAACAGTGCATTGCTTTCATTTGCGTTAATCTTTTGGCTTTCTAACCAGACTCTAAAATTAAGACCCTATAAGAGACTCGAAATATTTTATATAATTTTCTACCGTTCTTCTCGATGAAAACTCACCTTGAAGTTTTTCTTTACAACGCTTTGACATTTCTTTTACAAGCTCAGGTTGCTGATACAGTTTACGCACACGATCTGCAATAGCCACTGGATCTTTAACCGGAACAACAAATCCGGTAACACCTTCTTCCATCACTTCTTTTCCTCCGCCAGTTGTTGTAACAACAGCCGGGGTGCCGTACCCCATTGCTTCCATCATTGCCCGGGGAAGCCCTTCACCACTTATAGATGGCTGCACCAGTATATCGCTGGCCATAATAAGTTCCGGCGCATCGTGGCGGTACCCTGCCAGGTGAATTCGCTTTCTCATTTTGTTATTTTTGATCAGGCTATTATAGGGCTCTTTATCCATATTTTTACCCACCAGTAAGACATGCAGGTTTTCAATATCGGACAGATAATTGGCTGCCTCTATCATCACCGCAATGCCTTTACTGGGTCGTGCATTAACAGCACATATCACTGTGAAATCATTTTTTGATATACCAAATTCACTTAGATCAGCAGGCGACTTGTCGTACCATGACAGCTCATGGCCTTTATAAATAGTGACAACATTTTTTCTGTTCTTCCAGACACGTTTAGCCACATCTTCACGCACTGCATCTGATACACAGATAATACCATTCACTCTTGGATGTAGATGGGTCAGGTAAGCACTGGGATCATGGCGATACAACCCCCCTGTGGTACCTCTATAGGTGACAAATTTCACCGGAAAGCCTATGCAACCAAAAGCAGCATTGGGAATAGATTTTGAACTGGTTGCATAAACAATATCGTAATGCCTGGTTTTCAGTAACTGTCTTATTATTTTTATACATTTCGGTGAAATTTTCTTGCTGGGGTGCCCATCAATCACCTCTATACCACAATCTCGAAAGCGCTGGGCATATTCAGAATCAGCATGCGTTATTACTGTTAGATTATGCCCACTTTTAGCCAGACCGGTAAGTATTTCTGAATCAGGCCGGAGACTGTTGTATGAGCTATCTGTTGCCGTAACTATAAGAATATTCATTAATTTTCAGTGTGTATAAGGTAACTGCATTATAATGCTTTTGGTGTTTATAAATACAGGTTTAAAACCTGACCCCTCTTAATCGATAATATTTCATCCGTTTGCGCATTTTTAATTTACGCCAGAAATTAAAAGGTCTGGGTTTTAAACCATCCATGTGGTTAGCAATAAAATCGTCCGTAGCCTGCAACACCCTCGCTGATGACTGACCATCACGATAAGGGTGCAACTGATTAGCAAATTCTTTTACTGACTGCATAAGTTCAGGGGGCCGTGATAATGCTCTTTCTATAGCAGGCTCTACATCTTCCACCTTATGCACATCAATTAAAGCCGGGCCTGGCACAGCCGTATTAAAAGTAACCACAGGTTTATTCAGTATCAGAAACTGCAAAAAAAACGATGACGTGTCACACAGCATCACATCCGCCGCTCGCAATAAAGGCATGGTGTCCTGAGAACTATCGGTAAAGGTTAAATATTCACTCTGCATATTTTTATAGACCTCAACCACAGACTTGTCCATTTTAGGATGCAGATTAATTATCCAGTGCCAACGACCTGTTTGTGATAATTTTTTTATTGTACTGGCAAGTTTTTTTGCAGCTGAATAGGTAGAGCTGAAAGTTGAACCGAATAAAATAATCGGCTTATCTGTAGCTAACATTTCATGAAATGATGATTTTTTTTCGGGCTGAAACAGGGGGTCCAGCATAGGCCAGCCGGTTTCAGTCACTTTAAAATGGCTATAGTGCCTGGCTTTTTCTTCGAATATGCAGGTGGTATTTGGACCCTGAGTACAATAGAGATCATAAAGCCCGCGAATGCGTGCATGCTCCTGCCTGGTTCCAGAACGCTTGCCAGGATCGAAGCCATGAAACACCTGAACTTTTACCCCTGGGAAAAAATCAGGCACCCAGTAAGTGGGAACGAAAACCGCTACCGGGTTGTATTGCTGAACCGCTTCTACTGATTCAAGCAGTGGCGCATCGTCTGCTGTTAATAAGTTGGGGGTTTCATGCAAAAACCATGCGACTTCGTCACCACGATTTAATATTGCCTGCTGCAAAGGACGCAATATTGGATAACAATAAGGCTGGACAGCAAACAGCAGGTAGCGATTCATTTAGCCAGGGCACCTCTGGTTAAGTCTATAATGCTTCTGCGTGATCAGAAACTTTCTCCCAGCTAGCCTTGCCCGCTAACATATTGAATTCTAAAAAAACCATAATACATTATGAATAATAAAATATCAGCAGTCATTTATATGTAATGTTATAAATACCCCGGCCTGCTGATTGCCTTCAGTTACGCCACTTCTGCTGATGATTTTGATTTCACACGCACAGCTGACCCGGTGCGATGCTTAAAACTGCCTGCTCGTTTTTTAAAGCGAATATTGGCTTTACGCTTCCCACCCTGTGCATTTGATCCATATTGTTTTATTGCCGGTTTTTTCGGCTCCAGACCTTCGACAACGCTTAATTTAAGCTTTGTATCCAGTAATTTTTCAATTCTGGATAACAGAGACCAATCCTTTGGGCCAACGAGTGATACCGCTGTACCGGTAGAACCACCTCTCCCGGTGCGACCAATTCGATGTATATAATCTTCGGCCTGCATGGGCAAATCAAAATTAATCACATGACTAATGCCTCTTATATCTAGACCACGAGCCGCCACATCGGTTGCTACCAGCACAGTGATTTTATTTTTCTGCATATTTTCAATGGTTCTTCTACGCCAGTTCTGTTTCATATCACCGTGCAGTGCTGAGCATTTATGGCCTTCCTCGGATAACTCCTTTGCCAACTCATCCGCACTTTTTTTGGTTGCGGTAAATACTATTGCCTGATTGACATCATGGCTGTTTAGCACATGGGCCAGCATTGAGCGCTTATGTTTGTAGTCATCAACCTGGTGGATTTTCTGGCTGATTGACTCATGCCTGAATTTCACTCCGGCCACCTGAACTCGCTCAGGGTCTGTTAAAATTTTCTGCGCCACTCGTAAAATTTCACCTTCCAGGGTAGCTGAGAATAAAACGGTCTGTCTGCTCTCAGGTGTTAATGCGGCTATTTTCTTAACATCATCGATAAAGCCCATATCCAGCATACGATCTGCTTCATCCAGTACCAGAACCTCAAGCCTGGAGAAATCAATTCTCCCGGAGTTAATATGATCAATTAAACGCCCTGGAGTGGCGACCATTAAATCCAGTGCCTGCCTCAATAATTTGATTTGCGGGGGATAAGGCATGCCACCAACAATAGAACAGCTGCGCATATGTGCATATTTGGTAAAGGTAAAAATATTATCCGCCACCTGCTTTGCCAGCTCTCTGGTTGGTGTAAGCACCAGCACTCTTGGCCCCCTGCCTTCGCCCGGCTCATTATCAAGCAGGCGCTGCAATGCAGGCAGCACAAAAGCGGCTGTCTTGCCTGTGCCTGTTGGCGCGGAAGCCATAATGTCTTTGCCCTGTAGTAAAAGAGGGATGGATAATTTTTGAATATCTGAAGGCGATTGATAACCTGTATCATCGATTGCTTTGAGTAAACGGGAATTTAGATTGAAATCCTGGAATAACACGCATATACCTCTAGCTGCTGAAATCATACGTTCAGAAGCACAAATTAAGCTGGTTAAAAAACGCCCACCAACCTCAGTTTGAAGATTCTTAAAAGGCTAGAAACGTGACAAAAACAGGGAAGACCCTGTTTATGGGGTCGAGACTATACAGACACAGCAGGAAAAACACCATAGAATATTATAATATAATAATGTATAAGCAATGATAAACTATTGGATATTAAAGAAGCTTGACTTTAAAGAGTACTAATAAATCATATATTCAGCCCGCACTATCCCGCAAAGGCACAGTTTGTTTCCGTTGGCTAGAAAGGTGTCTGAGTCTAACTAGCGCCCTAAATGTCAGCTAGCTGGTTGATTTTGACTCCGGTACCTAAAGATTTTTGTTTGACATTCCGATGCCCGTTATTTACACTTTAGAGTGTAAACTCAAAGGTGCATTATGAAAGCAAGCGCTAAAGACCTCAGATTTCATTCAGGTGAATTACTTGACTATGTTGGCAAGGGAGAAGAAGTGGTGATTACCTATCGCGGTAAACCCTGTGCCAAGCTCGTGCCGTTTATTGAGCAACAAAGTAATGAAACAGAGGATGAGTTGTTTGGTATGTGGTCAGATAAATCAGGCATTGATGATGTAAATACTTATGTGAGAGACAAAAGAAAAGGCCGGTCACTTTAATGCTGATCGATACCGATGTCATTATCTGGTATTTAAAAGGTAACGCCAAAGCGCAAAAATTATTAGATGACCTGAATGGCTTTCAAATATCGGTCGTAACCTATATGGAGCTAGTACAAGGAATGCGCAATAAGCATGAGTTAAATACCCTGAGAAAAGCCCTGAATCGCTGGCAGGCAAAAACGCTTTTTATCTCTGAAGAAATATCAGCCAAAGCCATGTTTTTTGTGGAGCAGCATTTTCTAAGTCATTCAGTCGAATTGGCCGATGCATTAATTGCGGCAACCGCTTCATCTTACGGTGAAGTTATGTGTACGGCGAATGATAAGCATTATAAATCTTTAAAAGGTGTAGAGATAAAACGGTTTCGGCCTTAAGTTTTGCAAAGGGCACAATTTGTTTCCATTGAAATAAAAAAGGTATGCGTAAAGGTATGTGTCGGAGCCAATGCATAACTGAGTATCCAGATATCAATCACTTAAATGATTTTGACTCCGACACCTAAAGATTAAGATTGGGAATATTCAGCCTCTAAGCCAGATAATATCGCAACCAGAACCATGCAATAATTCATCGCTGGAAATAGAACACACTTCACCGCCTTTAATAACATTAGGTGAAAAACCTTTGCCCTGCATAAGGTTAATTAGCAGCTCTGGCTTAATACCGCCTTTTTCCATATGATCCGGAACAAACTCACCAATTAAACATTGAACATGCTCAAGTATTTTGACCGCACCCGATAAGGCAAAATATTCGTAGCCCTCTATATCAATTTTTACGAACCTCACCCTGCTAATATCTATATTCTCATCCTGTAAAAACTGATCAAGCACTAGTGTTTCAACTTCAACATAATCCGCTTCATTTATATCCAGCAATGAATGACGACCTAAATTTTTACTTGAGTAACGATATAATTTCTTTACTTCTTTCTTATTCGATAAAGCATTATTTACAGCTATTACATTAGTGGCATTGTTTAGTTTTATATTTTCAGACAGGAGATCAAAATTAAGAGGATCTGGCTCAAAAGCATAAATTCTTCCAGATGAGGGCATCAATTTATTTAATAAAATTGAATACCAGCCAATATTAGCGCCTATATCCAGCGCAATATCACCATCGTTAAATTTTATTTTTTCAGATAAATAATCGGATATATGGCTTTCATATTCACCACGCTTAAAAATATGGCGCCCCACCACATCTTCTGTTTTAAATTTATAGAGTAAGCCAAATTTATTTTCGCGCGCCATTAGAAACGGCTTATTCAGTACATAGCGGAATAATAGATACTTCAGAGACTGGCTAAATTCACTGCTCATAAAACCTCATTATACCTGTCAGATAAATTACCGGGCAGCAAGATCCCTCGACTACACTCCACTACGATCAGGGTAACAAAAAATACCAGAATTATTTTCAACTTCAAGCTTCCATCTTTGTATAAGTAATTGGCGTCCCCAGTCTAATAGACTGCTCTCTGGATAAATTCAAAATCAATTCTCTGAAATTCTGCCTGGTTTGAATCAAATTTTTTACATCTTTTGTATAGTAATACACAGCCCACTCCACCGCATGATCGCCCGTATCAATAATACCTATATCCAGCGGGTACTGTGACTCTATATTGATATCCGTATCATCAGCCGTCGCCTCAAATGCCTGTTGAAACAGATCACGCACATCATCTGATTTAACATTATACGCCACTTTGAAATGCAGATTTTCTCTAAGCCCTTTAGCCGATGCAAACTTGGACAGGTTATGGATCATATATTCCCGTAATTTTGAATTTTTTATCATCATCCGATGATTATTCACCATATTCAAAATTTCTGTGTGAAACATTTTGGTTTTAAACACCACACCCAGACAATCGGCGCCCTCTGCAAGCTCGATAACATCGCCTTCTTCAACCATGCCGCTGTTGAGAATAATCAAACCACTGAAAATATCCGGCGCCCAGGCACTTTGAGTTAACGCAAAGAATACGCCAATAAAGCCAATCACTCCGCCGGCTTCTAATAAACTATCAAATTCAAGAATCTGAATAACGGAAATAAGAGCAATAACAAAAATAAACATGCCAGAAAAAAGACTGAGTAAACGACTGTTATATGTTTCTATGCTTATCTTATCACCATTAATTTCTCGCATACGCCCATACTTCTGACGAATAAAAAAAGCGGATATATGAGCAATCAGATAACCCATGTAAATAGTGACCAGTATAGAAACCAGCTTTAGTCCAGCACCTTTTTCATCTGCTGTCAGATACGCATGGTAATAGGTAAATGCGATAATAATAAATAGATTAAGAATACGCAGCACATGAACCCGGTTCAGCCTTTTTCTGTCGGTCATATCATCGTGATAGACAAGGTTAATAATCTGCCTGGCGAAAATCATTAACAGTAAATTAACTGAGACCACGAGAAGATCAATGACATTCATGCGTTGAAAAAAGTCTACCACATCAACAATTATTGACTGTAAGAATTCCATACTATTTATTAAAGGACCATTGCGCTTTATTCATTCTGTTTTATTCATTCTTTAGGGAATCAATAATCTTCGTTGTTGAACAGCCTTCTACAAATTCCAGCACTTTAACTTCACCACCTTTATCTATCACGCACTGACCACCGGCTATATCTTCAGGTTTATAATCGCCGCCTTTTATTAATACATCCGGCAGAATCTTACAGATAAGGCGCTCTGGTGTATCTTCTGAAAAAGGCACGACCCAGTCAACCGATTGCAATGCCACTAAAACCGCTGCTCTTCGGGCTTCTATATGAACGGGTCTGGCCTTGCCTTTTAATCGCTTCACCGATGCATCGTCATTGACGGCGACAATCAAACGATCACCCAGTCTTTTTGCCTGTTCAAGATAAGTAACGTGACCTGCATGCAAAATATCAAAACAGCCATTGGTCATCACCACTTTTTCGCCTCGCGACTGACAGTCGCGAACAAGAGACGCCAGCGAATCTTCATCCATAATGCCTTTTTCAACATCGTGCAGTTCTTTCATTGCCTGCTGTAATTCGCTGGCGGTCACACTGGCGGTACCCAGCTTGCCGACCACCACACCAGCTGCAATGTTTGCCAGATTTGTAGCTTCCTGCATACTTTGTCCGGCCGCTAATGCGGTTGCAAAAGTAGAAATAACTGTGTCACCTGCACCTGTCACATCAAAAACTTCACGGGCGCGGGTAGTAATATGAAATACCGGCTGATCTTTTTCTACCAGGGTCATGCCCTGCTCACTGCGGGTAATTAACAGTGCAGTTAAGTTTAACTGTTCTCGTAGACACTCCGCTTTTGCCACCAGCTCTTCATCATTTCTACAATGTCCGACTACGGATTCAAACTCCGACAAATTAGGCGTGAGTAATGTTGCATTTTTATATTTACTAAAATCATTACCTTTGGGATCAACCAGAACGGGCTTATTCGCCTTAATCGCCAGTTGAATTAATGCCTGCACATCGGTTAAACAGCCCTTGCCATAATCTGAACAGATAACAACATCTGTATCCGCTATTTTCTGTTTAAAATTTTCAGTTAGTTTTTCGCCATCATGGCTCTGAAAACCATCTTCAAAATCAAGGCGTATTAATTGCTGATGCCGACTGATGACTCTTAATTTAGTGATGGTGGAATGATTATGCAGTTTTGTGAAACTGCAATTTACATTTGAAGCAAGCAGACGTTTTTCCAGCGCGGTGGCGGCTTCATCATCACCGGTCAAACCTAATACCGTGCTCTGACTGCCCAGCGTTGCGACATTCAATGCAACATTACCTGCACCGCCAGGACGCTCTTCTATCTCATCGACAAGCACAACAGGCACCGGTGCTTCAGGTGAAATTCTTGATGTGGGGCCATGCCAGTAACGATCCAGCATTAAGTCACCCACGACCAGCACTCTACCATTTTCAAAAGCAGGAATTTTTACGTTCAACGATCAGCCATCCTTTAAATGATATTCAGCGCCACAGTAGGGGCACTGTCCTTTTCCATCTTTATCAAATGCAATAAACACCTGCGGATGTGAATTCCATAAACTGCTGCCTGGCATGGGGCAATGCACGGGAACATCATCCTGTGACACTTCATAATGATCTTTATCGTTAGGTTGAGCCAGGCCACTTTGTAGTGCGGTTTCTGGATTTGGCATGCTTGCTCCTATTTAAGAATAAATATAAGTAATATTGTCATTCCTGCGCATCCGAGCGAAGCGACAAAGCACCCCCGGGATACAGAAGGAAATTCATTAACATTTAGAATTAAAACTAAAGCCACTGGATCCCCGACAAAAGCATTCGGGGATGACGGTATTTTTATGTTTTAATCACTAACTAATGTTAACCACTCTGGATGCAGATTTTTTCTGCCATGCACTACATCAAAATACATGGTTTGTAATTTTTCTGTAATCGGGCCACGAGAACCACAACCAACCGTTCGATTATCCACTTCACGAATCGGCGTCACTTCTGCTGCTGTGCCGGTAAAAAAAGCTTCATCAGCAATATAAACTTCATCACGGGTAATGCGTTTTTCTTTTATTTCTATGCCCAGTTCTTTACACATAGTGAAAATAGTATGGCGAGTAATGCCATTCAATGCTGAAGTCAGATCCGGCGTATAAATCACCCCGTCTTTTACCAGAAAAATATTTTCGCCACTGCCTTCCGCCACATAACCTTCGTTATCTAATAACATGGCTTCATCGTAACCATCTGTTAACGCTTCCTGCAAAGCCAGCATAGAATTAATATAATGGCCATTGGCCTTGGCTTTGCACATGCTAATATTTACATGATGGCGGGTATATGAAGATGTGCGAATACGCAAACCCCTGGTTAAATTTTCTTCACCTAAATAGG
>QIDK01000048.1 GCA_003228405.1 Gammaproteobacteria bacterium
CCCCTCCAGCAAGTCATAGGGGCCGTTGAAAAAAGACAGACATTGCCTGCACTTGCCAATGTGTTAATAAAATCCTTTGACAACTATTTCACTCTGACTACAACCGATCTTGAAATAGAACTTGTTTCAACTGTTAATCAGATGATGGACGAAGCAGGTGAAATAACCTTACCTGCGAAGAAACTGCTGGATATATGCAAGGCACTTCCTGATGGTGCTGAATTAACTATTGAGATTAAGGCGGATAAAGCTCTGATTAAATCAGATCGCAGTCGTTTTAGTTTGTCTACCCTGCCGGCTTCAGAATTTCCTGCACTAGACGAAATTAGCAGCGTATATGAATTTAGTGTGCCGCAGAGTTTGCTTAAAACATTGATTGATAAAACGTCTTTTGCCATGGCTCAGCAGGATGTGCGGTATTATTTAAATGGTTTAATGCTTGAAGTAGCTTCTGGTGTTATCAGGATGGTTGCCACCGATGGTCACAGACTCTCATTCTGTGAAAAAAATATTGATGCGAACCTAACCGATAACAAGCAGGTTATTATCCCCAGAAAAGGGGTGAATGAATTACAGAGGTTATTGTCTGATAGTGAAGATGAAGTCAAAGTAGTCCTGGGCAATAATCACATACAGTGCAATCTTCCTAATCAACGATTCACATCAAAACTTATAGATGGGCGTTTTCCCGATTATAAAAGGGTGATGCCTGAAATATCCGGTAATAATATGCTGATTAACCGGGATGCGCTAAAACAGGCTCTGGTTAGAGCGTCTATCTTATCGAATGAGAAATATCGTGGTATTCGGATGATAATGGAAAATAATTTATTAAAACTACAGGCACAAAATCCAGACCAGGAAGAAGCCGATGTAGAGCTGGAAATAACTTACGATGGTCAGCCAATTGAGATGGGCATAAATGTTAATTATATGATCGATGTGCTCAACACGTCTTCCCAGGATACGGTTCAGGGTTTTATAAAAGATGCCAATAGCAGTTGTTTAATGATGTTCCCCGACGAAGAAGACGCAAAATACGTTATTATGCCCATGCGTCTGTAATTATACGTTTATACTTCACTTCACACGAAACCCTATAAAATATGGGCTTAAGTAGCCTTGAAATACTCAATTTTCGTAACCTGCATTCTGTATGCATCGAACCAGATGCAGGTTTGAATTTAATTATAGGTGAAAATGCTGCGGGTAAGACCAGTTTACTTGAGACTATTTTTTACCTGAGTTATGGGCGATCATTTCGTAGCTCGCAGATAAAGCATCTGATTGCCTATGATCAGGATTATTTTCGCTTATTAGCCAGCCTCGATGATTCATCTACCCGTATTGGTCTTGAGCGATCAACTACAGATCAGACCATTCGCGTTAATCACCAGTCTATATCTAAAATTTCAGAACTCTCCAGTCTTCTCCCTGTTCTTGTGCTTCATCCTGATAGTCATCAACTGATATCAGCAGGCCCGGAACACAGACGCCAGTTTCTTGATTGGGGTGTGTTCCACGTGGAACATCAGTTTCTTATTTCATGGAAAAAATACAAAACCTCTCTGGGTCAACGCAATGCGTCCCTTAGAATGCAACAAAGTGATCAGCTTTGCTCTCTGTGGAATAACGAATTAGTTGAACATGCTCGCATTATAGAAAAACATCGACTGCACTATCTTGAGAAAATCACCGATATTGTAAATACATTATCCCTGCAACTGTTTCCAGGCCATAAAATTGGTTTGCACTATAAACGAGGCTGGCCTTCGGAAATGGAATACGTAGATTATTTAGTATCTAACTTACACAAAGACAGGGAAAAGGGGTTTACTCAGTCCGGCCCTCATCGTGCAGATATTAAAATTACGCTTGATAGCCAGTCTGCACAATCTTCGATTTCCCGTGGACAGCAGAAAAAGCTGGTCAGTTTATTAAAAATTGCACAACTCACCCTGTTTTCTGAATTATCGCAAAGACGCTGCATTTTATTGTTTGATGATTTACCTGCTGAGCTGGATGATGACAACCTGAATAAAATAATGTCGATTTTGTCGAGGCTTGATATTCAGTTATTTGTAAGTGCCATACAGGCACATCAGATCAATTGCCAATACTGGAAAACCTACAAAGTGTTCCACGTGGAACAGGGTGAAATTGTGGAAAAAAAGCAGAACCCTCTGCAGGCTAAATAAATTCTGATACCAGGTCTGCTATATTTGTTTTGTGTTGTATTTTCCCTGGTTTTAACAGCCGGACATTAAGTATAAAAAAACACTATAAATCACCCTGGTATAAGCGAATTCAGGTATAATAAGCTACTCATTTTTCAGGGGATTTTTATGAGCGAAGCTGCTGCTTACGATTCATCTAGTATTAAGGTTTTAAAGGGCCTGGAGGCCGTTAGAAAACGACCCGGTATGTATATCGGCGATACGGATGATGGCACCGGATTACACCATATGGTGTTTGAGGTGGTGGATAATTCCATCGATGAAGCACTGGCAGGCCACTGCACTGAAATCAATGTAAAAATTCATAATGATCGCTCAGTTTCTGTGAGTGATAATGGTCGTGGTATTCCCGTTGATATCCATAAGGAAGAAGGTATATCCGCTGCCGAAGTTATTATGACTGTTCTCCATGCCGGTGGTAAATTTGATGATAACTCCTATAAAGTTTCAGGAGGTTTACATGGTGTGGGTGTATCGGTAGTTAATGCCCTGTCAGATAAGCTTATGCTAACCATTCACCGCAATGGTGGAATTTACCAGCAGGAATATCATTTAGGCGACCCGGTAAACCCAATGGAGATGATTGGTGAAACTAAAACCACCGGTACCGATCTACGTTTCTGGGCATCTGATGGCACTTTCACCAATATTGAATACCACTACGATATTCTCGCCAAGCGACTTCGAGAGCTGTCTTTTCTAAATTCCGGGGTACGCATTGTATTAACAGATTTGCGTGCTGATGATAAGCAGGATGTTTTTGAATATGAAGGCGGTATTAGCTCATTTGTTCAGCATTTAAATAAAAACAAAACCCCATTGCATGAGCAGGTTTTACATTTTGACTGGCAGAATGCTGATGGTCTGGGGGTAGAAGTTGCCATGCAGTGGAATGACTCCTATCAGGAAAATATATTCTGCTTTACCAATAATATCCCACAACGGGATGGTGGTACCCATATGGCGGGCTTCAGGGCCTCTCTAACAAGAAGCCTGAATCAATATATGGATAAAGAAGGGGTCGCCAAAAAGAACAAGGTTAATACCACGGGAGACGATGCCCGTGAAGGCTTAACCGCGGTACTTTCCGTAAAAGTGTCGGATCCTAAATTTTCATCACAAACCAAGGACAAGCTGGTTTCATCAGAAGTAAAAACGGCTGTTGAAGCTGCAATGAATGAAAAATTTCAGGAATTTCTGATAGAAAGGCCAGCTGATGCCCGTGCGATTACACAAAAAATTGTAGAAGCAGCCCGCGCCCGTGAGGCGGCACGCAAAGCCCGCGAAATGACCCGGCGCAAGGGGGCTCTCGATATTGCAGGCCTGCCGGGTAAGCTGGCAGATTGCCAGGAAAAAGACCCGGCCCTCTCAGAACTGTATTTAGTGGAAGGAGACTCTGCGGGTGGGTCCGCCAAACAGGGTCGAGACCGTAAAACACAGGCCATACTGCCGCTGAAGGGTAAAATTCTGAATGTGGAAAAAGCCCGCTTTGATAAAATGCTGCAATCAGCCGAAGTCGGCACCCTGATTACCGCACTAGGCTGCGGCATAGGCAAGGATGAATATAACCCGGATAAAATGCGTTATCACCGTGTCATTATCATGACCGATGCGGATGTGGATGGCTCGCATATCAGAACCCTGCTACTGACCTTCTTCTATCGGCAGGTACCTGAGCTGATAGAACGGGGTTATATCTATATCGCCCAGCCTCCCCTGTACAAGGTGAAAAAAGGCAAGCAGGAGCGTTATGTAAAGGACGATCAGGAATTAAACAGTTACCTGTTAACCCTGGCATTATCCGGTGCCCACTTGCATGTGCAAAAAAATACCCCGGCTATTTCTGATACGGCATTAGAAGAACTGGTTAAATCATTTATTTCGGTGCAAACCGTTATTGGTCGTCTGTCACGCCGTTATGATAAAAGTATTCTCAGGCAAATTTCTAATATGCCCGCTATTAAACCGGCCGAGCTGAAAGACACGAGCAGATTGCAGGGATATTTAGATAAGTTATTGATATTATTAAATAAATCAAAACCATCCGGGGTGGAATATACGACTGCATCGAGTCAGCTAGAAGAAAGCGACTATCCACAGCTGGAAATCACCAAAATTGTACACGGGCTGGATCATTTGACCGTTATTAACGCTGAATTCTTTGAAAGCTCTGAATATGACCTGATGACTGATTTATATCAGAAACTGGAAGGCCTGTTCGATGAAGGCTCCTATATTCAACGCGGCGAAAAAACCCAGCCAGTAAGTGATATGAACGATGTTAAAGACTGGTTATTTACAGAGGCTCGTAAAGGTATGAATATTCAGCGCTATAAGGGCCTGGGTGAAATGAACCCGGAACAACTATGGGAAACCACTATGAACCCGGAAACACGGCGTATGTTGCAGGTGCGTATTGAAGACGCAATTGCAGCTGATGAGGTGTTTACTACTCTGATGGGTGATCAGGTTGAGCCGCGCCGCGAATTCATAGAAAAAAATGCTCTGTCGGCAATGAATATAGATACCTGACAGGTATCATAGCACCTGGTTTTAAGTTTGTTTTTTCTATATAAAATTTAAGTATTTTGGCAACCTCTTAGCTTCATAGAACTCAAGTTCCCATGAAAACCAGAGCTTGCCAAAACAACTAAACAGTAAACACTATTAATAAGTTAAATTATGTTTACTCTCTCTCTGTGAATCCAGTGATTGACGGGACTGAATCATAACCAGAGGAAGCGCATCCAGATAGGGCACCACATTATTTTTCTTCATTATATTTCGCCCTTTGCGACTATGGGTAAATCGTATAAAGTCTTTAATTTCCTGTATTCGGCTACTTTTAACATTATAAGTAATATATAACGGCCGATATAAAACATAATTGCCACTTTTAATCGACTTATAATCGGGTTGCTTGTCGTTTAAGCTTAATATTTTTACCTTTCTTAAGCGCGCACTGCTGACACCGGTTATCGCAATTGCATCTTCATCAGATTGAATGGCTTTTTCCAGAGGGCCACTGGATTTAAATGTTTTAGTTGATGCAAACTCTTTTTCGATATCAGAAAATATCAGCAGTCGAATTGAATAACCCACTCCTGAAATCTTACTTTTTCGAGTAAATAGCTTTATTGGCTTATTTGGACCACCCACCTGTTTCCAGTTGGTTAATTTACCGGAATATATTTTCTTAATTTGCAGAGTGGTCAGATTATCTACAGGGTTGTTCGGGTGAACAATTATCGCCAGGGCATCCCAGGCCACAGGCTCAAAGCCGATTCCTTTTTCCAGCTTATTACCCGGTAAATAGTAGCGGCATGAACCACCAAAATCTGCAGTCTGGTCAGCAACATTGCGGATGCCACGGGTAGAACCACCTCCCTGAATATTTATTTTCACCCCGCTTAGCTTAGTATAGGCCTGGGCCAGCTGATTCATATAGGACTTTTTACTTATTCCACAGCCCACCCAGTTAAGGGTAACCGGCTCTGGCTTTTCTGCTTCAGAATTAGCGGGTTCAGAAAAAACACTGTTAGAGTGAAACAGAAATACAATAGAAAATAAGTATAACGTTAGATAGCGCAAAGTATGATCTCCCTTACGAAATAGAGATTAAAAAAAGCATGTTGCTTATCTATTTATTATAGACCAAAGCACACATAAAAATTTGAAACCAGATACCGCACCAGGTTCCATAAAGTTTATAAATATAAAAACAGTTAATAATAGGATTAATAAATATAATTATACATAAATTGTAGCGGATTCGGTCAATAAAATCAGCCTGTTTAAGGGCTATTTTTTGCACTAATAGAAATAATAACCATGCTCAGGGCATATTCAAATATCGAGTGATCATTGATCAGACGTGACTGATCATTCTTTAATTCGGTAATAAATGTTTGTAAATCTTTTTCAATAACCTTATTGCCCATATAATCTACAAAGATCAACCTGGCCTGTTGTTTCATTATAGTGGATAATTTCAGGCGTCTAAGGGGGTGACTATAGTCGGTAAATACCTCAAACCATTCATCTGGTTTTATTATGTCTGGCATAGAATCAAGTGCGGTTTTGGATATTTTTGCCTGTATGTCCAGCGGGCTGGGTTCAATGTCTGAGGTATAGTTATCATAGAAATTATTCAGTAAATCAAATTTATTCTGATTGTTTTCGGCCTCCTTATGATCACTGGAGTAATGCTTTGAATCGCTTAATTTTGAAAAATAATAATTATTTAAATTACTTGTAGCAATAAAAATCTTTTCTTTATTCTGCCGGGTACTATTCAAACATGAGCGCACACTGTTGACTATGCCCTTATAAATGCTTCTTAAGGCGAGCCAGTCTTCCTTAGTATCGACAGGATTAAATGATTTAACCAGTAAGCGCAATATACCAACTGCTTCCCGCCATTCAATACTTTCTTTTCCATAACAGATAAAGCGGTGAAACATAAGAGTTGACCAGTGACTAAGAATCAGTGGCTGCAGTATTTTGGGGATATCCACATTTAAAGTATAGTGCTGAAGTTCTTTCAGTATTAGCTGTTGTGTATATTCAATAGCAATAAGTTGCTGGGTTTGATTCTCTGTCGTTATAGATTTATTTTTCTGAATATCCGCTAGTCTGTCCAGCGATGAAGTTGCAGTTATAAAAGCATCAATTTTAAGACTATAACTATGTAGTAACTGGTCAATAATATACTGGATAGTTTGATACAGTGTATTGTCGTTATCTTCCAGGCCTATTCCCAGATGGGCGATGCTGTTAAGCATGTATCTGCCAGGATGTTTCTCATTACTAAAAAATTTAGTATCAATTAATGCAATTTTCAGTATAGGAATTTGCATCAGCAGTAAAAGTTCCTTGATATTATCAGAGATATTTTTATCTCGCATAAATGCACCAAAAATCATTTCTACAAAATCAATAGTTCTACTATCTATCTGGTTCATTGATTTTGGAATGGCTACTTTATCCAGCTTAGCCATACTACTCATTAAAGCCGCTTTAAACTCATCAGTATTTATGTTTACAGATTGACCTGCAATATATCTGGCTTTAAACGTGAGCTGAATATTAGTAAGCGCATTAATAATATGCTGGCGATTATATTGCAGGCTGGCTGCAGAAGAGGCTTTTGCGCTGACTTTGAGTTGATTTATATCATCGTTTTGAATAAACTGATTAATAACTTTTGAAATATATTCAGGGTCAGAAGCCGTTGCTCTCGTTGCAATATCGAGCTTCTTTCTGGTATTTTTACTCGTTGTGGATGGCTTCCTAGTCATCAGTATTTATTGACATAAATCTATTAGAGCTGTTTAAGATAAGCATGAAGCAACTACACATTGATTACGCCCATTGGCTTTGGCTTTATAAAGTGCCTGATCGGCACGATCAAATACCTGATTGAGGTTGTCGGCTTCATTGAAACTACTAACACCACAGGATATGGTTATCTGCACAGCTTCACCATGATAGTGAAAACCACAGTCTTCTATCTGCTGGCGCAGATCATTAACCAGGCGCAGGGTTTCTTCCTGTACGGTACCCGGCAGTAACATAACAAATTCTTCACCACCATATCGAGCTAAAAAATCTGTAGTACGAATGCGCTTGTAAAGTAACTGAGCGACGGTTTTTAAAACCTTGTCACCTGCTTTATGGCCGTAACAATCATTTACTTTTTTAAAATAATCGATATCCCAGATAGCCAGGCTTAAAGGATTTTTAAAGCGTTTCCAGCGAGCAATCTCTTCTTCAATTTTATTCTCATAAGACAAACGGTTAGGGATTCCAGTGAGGGTATCGAACATAGCCAGTCTATTTTTTTCAATAACAACCTTTTTAAGCTGATCAGATTCTGTTTCCAGGAGTTGCATTTTTGCATGCATGGAATCAACTTCCTGTTGAGACTGCTGAATACGTTTATTTTCAGATTCACGGTAAAGCTTAATATGACCCGAAATGATATCCAGTTTAGAATTAACATTTTGCTTGAGGCTGGAAAGTTCGGTTGCCTGACTAATATCGTAACGAATATCTTTAACATTCTGACTGACTTGCTGGTCAAATTCTTTACCCTGAGACTGGGCATCATTTAAATTTGAAGTTTCCAGCTGTAAAAACTGATCCATGGCTTTTAAACGATCAGTAACCTGCTGTAAAAAATCTTCAAACTCATGTTTTTCCTTTTGCATACGGCTGCGAATGGAATTAATAAGTGACGCTACATTTTTTAACAGGGATTTCCAGTTGGCAGGTGACGTTTCCTGCTCAAGACGGCGTTTCATTTTATCCGCATCATCCTGAAGGTCAGCGGGTATTATAAGCTGCTCCAATAAACGAATTAATAATTCCTGAATAGAGGGCTGTAAAGTAGAGTCAGGTTCACTGAAAGCAGGTGAAGGGGCCTGTGAAGCATGAACTGTAAAGTCAGTAGATTGAGAGAGAAGATCAGATAAGGTATCTGAAAGTTTATCCAGCTCCTCTTTCTGTTGTGCATCCTGGGCACTAATTTTTAGAGCAGTGAGTTTGCCACTGGGTGAGCGTGGATCATCCAGTTTATTAAGCAAATCAAGCAGACAGGATTTATACATTTCAAGCTGTTGACGCTCTAAATCCACATCATTTGCGACAGGTTTATCCGCTGAAGATTTATCGGTATGAAATAAGCGATCGAGTAAGCCTGATTTTTCAGACTCAGGGGTATCGGTTTGAAGGATAGAATTTATTAAATCAAGGCTATCCTTTAATAAGTGGGCATATGCACTGTCATCTGATCTGGTAAATTTTTTAAGTAATTTTTTGCGGATTTTATCGACGTTAGCGGGTAGCTGTAATCCAGTGAGCAATTGCTCAAGAGCCGTGATTGACTCTCGATCTGGTGCATCCTGTTTATCCTCAAGCTGGGAGAGAACGCGAGAAATATCATCGACTATAGATTCAAGCTGCTGGGGGTTAATACTGTTTTTAATGGAGCCGCGTAAATCACTAATATGACGATCAAGCGTAGAATTCTGGCCTTCTGCCGCCAGACTCAAACGACTGATAGTGCGCTTTAATGTAGATTCGAGTGCTTCCCAGTCCTGCTCCCTTTTTTCCATAAGGTCGAGCTGGTCATAATATTTCTGTTTCCATTGTTCAAGTTCCATGATTCTTAGCCCTGGCCACCAGTAATATCAGTTTGCTATTTAAGCGTTTACGTATGGGTGCTTGCGCATTTTTATAAAAGATAAAGGCATTTTTAGCGCAAATAAACGCGAATGTACGCTATTTTTGCAGGCGGTAGCTTTAGCTGACGAAATATTTGTGCAATGC
>QIDK01000143.1 GCA_003228405.1 Gammaproteobacteria bacterium
CAAATTGTTAATGCAAAAAGCACAGCGGAAACAGTAGGTGATGAACCACAGCTTGTTTATCAGCGAACCCAGTGCCCGGTGGTGGTCGGTGCCAGTAGAAAACAGGACATTGAATTATTAATACGCAAGTTTGACTGTGATGTTGTACTATCAGATGATGGTCTACAGCACTATGCATTACAGCGTGATATTGAAATTGTGGTGGTTGATAAAGAGCGGCAATTTGGTAATGGTTTTTACATCCCCGCCGGGCCATTAAGGGAAGCAGAAGCCAGGCTGCAACAGGTTGATCTGGTGCTGCTAAATGGCGGTGATAAACAGCAAAAAGCATTTACTATGCAGGCGTGCCAATGTGTATCAATAGGCGACACTAAAAAAACTGCAATAAAGCTTGCTGAGTTTTCAGGTAAAACCGTACATGCCATTGCTGGCATCGGTAACCCACAGCGGTTTTTTAATATGCTTGAAGCACAGGGTATAAATGTAATACCCCATGCGTTTGTAGATCATCATCGGTATATAGAATCAGATCTGCTTTTCACTAATGATTTGCCGGTGCTGATGACCGAGAAAGATGCGGTAAAATGCAGTGATTTTAAATTAGATAATCACTGGTCTGTGCCGATTGAAATTGTTTTAACCGATTCTGCGCAGCACAGATTGAATGAAATATTTAATACGCTTATTACTGAGCCAGAAATACAAGGAGTCTGCTAATAAGCGTTAGAACAATAACACCTGTAGGAGTTAGCTTTAGCTGACGATGCGCCTGGCGATGCGAAGCGAGCCGATAAGCTCAACGTCTCGCTTCGCATCGCACTCATTATCGCCAGCTAAAGCTAGCTCCTGCAGAAGGAATCATTTTTGTTAAGCTTCTGTAAGATAAGACAGGTATTCTTTTCATCTGATTCATTAGTAAATGAGCAGGTGAATCCGCTTTACCTGACGCATTCTGCCGATTTATAAAATCAATCAACACGTTAATATTTAAGAGTATGAAATGGATAAAAAACAGCTAGAAATAATGGCCTGTCCTGAATGTCATGGCAAACTGAATTATGCCAAAGACAGCAGGGAACTGATTTGTGAAAAATGCAAACTGGCTTTCCCTGTGCGAGATGATATACCTGTGATGCTAATTGAAGAAGCGCGTAAGCTTTAATAAAGTGTCTGTTGTTATCCTGAATATAATTTAAACCGTCATTCCCGAATACCTGTTTCGGGAATGACGGTGCCTTTTGGGTTAACTGGCCAGCAATGAAAATACTGATAGAATTATGACTGCCTACCATATAGTAATCCCGGCCAGATATGCCTCCAGCCGCTTTCCTGGTAAACCGCTGGTGGATATCAACGGCAAAACCATGCTGGAGCATGTTTATCATGTGGCAAAAAAATCATCTGCCAGTAGCATTGTTATTGCAACGGATGATCAGCGTATTGCTGATGCAGCAGAAAAATTCTGTGATCAGGTATTAATGACCTCAGATCAGCATCAGTCAGGCACCGATCGGCTGGCGGAAGTATGCCAGCTAAAACAATGGGGCGAAGATGAAATTGTGGTTAATCTACAGGGGGATGAGCCATTAACCCCAGCAGAGCTACTCCATCAGGTGGCGGATAATTTATTTAAAAACAGGCTGGCATCCATTGCAACTTTAACAACCCCTATAACCGAGTCGCGTGAAATTGAAGATCCAAATATTGTTAAAGTGGTATCAGATATAAATGGTTATGCGCTTTATTTTAGCCGGGCGACTATTCCGTTTCAGAGAGATACTTCAGATATTAAAACTGTAAATCTGTATCAACGGCATTTAGGTATTTATGCCTATCGAGTCGGATTTTTAAATGCCTACAGCCAGATGCCGCAGTGCGAACTGGAAACCATTGAAAAGCTGGAACAGTTACGTGCCATGTATTATGGCCATAAAATTCATACCCAACAGGCCATAAAATTACCCGGCCCGGGAATTGATACACCACAGGATTTACACAAGCTGCGTTCTTTACTCACGCCATAGTATTTACAGAAAAACACATGAATCATAAAATATGAAAGACTCACAAACATTTTTTGCTACCTGTTCAAAGGGATTAGAAGATTTATTACTCAAAGAACTCAATCAACTGGGTATAGATACAGCAGAACAAAAATACTCAGGGGTTAGTTTTGAAGGCACGCTTGAACAGGCCTATACCGTCTGTTTATGGACACGTCTTGCCAGCCGGGTGTTATTAAAATTAAAAAGCTTTGCAGCAGAAAATGAAGATGCTCTGTATAAAGGCGTGCAATCGATTAACTGGCCACAGCATATTGATATGCATGGCACACTGGCGGTTAACTGCACTATTAACCAGTCTGAAATAAGTAATTCTCATTATGCATCATTAAAAACAAAAGATGCGATCGTCGATCAGTTTAATGATTTATATGAATCGCGCCCCTCGGTTGACAAAGAACAACCAGATGTACGCATTAATGTGCATATCGACCATGATCAGGCAGATGTCAGTATAGATTTATCGGGTGAGCCTTTACATAAACGCGGTTACCGAATATCCAGTGTGCAGGCACCACTTAAAGAGAATTTAGCCGCGGCAATTTTAATAAGAAGTGGCTGGGCATCGGGTAAAGCAGATCAGCCGAATGATTTATTAGACCCGATGTGTGGTTCAGGTACATTTCTGATTGAAGCTGCGATGATGAGTTTAAATATTGCGCCAGGGCTTAAACGAAAATTTTATGGCTTTCTGCACTGGAAAGGTCATCAGGCCGATAGCTGGAAAAAAATATTAACTGAGGCTAAAAATAACATTAAGCCGTTTTCAGAAATTAATAACAGCTTTAGCGGATATGATGCAGATAAATATGCAATAGCGGCCGCCCGACAGAATATTCATTCTGCAGGATTGCAGGATATTATAATGCTAGAGCAAAAAGATTTTACCCAGAGCTGTGAGTATATTCGTGATGCGGGTGATTCAATTACACCCGGAATGGTTATAGTGAATCCACCCTATGGTGAACGTTTAGGCGAAAAGCAGGAGCTGGCGCATCTGTATTCTGAAATGGGAGACTGCTGGCGAGAGCATTTCCCAGACTGGAAAATCGCCCTGTTTACGGCCAATGATGATTTAATTAAACATATTGGCCTGCGTGCGCATCGCAGCAATAGTTTCTATAACGGTGCCATTAAATGTAAATTGCACCAGTATCAAATTCGCCCGGCTTTATCGGCTGAAAGAAAACAGCAGCGTGATGAAAAATATACTGAAAATCGATTGGCTATTCTAAATCGTCTAAAGAAAAACCATAAACACATTAGTCGTTGGGCCAGAAAAAATAAAATACAGGCATATCGGGTTTATGCTGCGGATATTCCAGAGTATGCGGCAGCAATTGATGTCTATGCAGACTGGGTGCATGTGCAGGAGTATCAGGCGCCTTCGAGCATAGAAATTAATAAGGCCAAACAGCGTTTTGACTTGTTAGTGGATGTAATTCCTGAAGTATTGGGTGTTGAAAGAAATAAAATTATTGTTAAAACCCGACGTCAGCAAAAAGGACTTTCTCAATATGAAAAACAGGCTAATGAAAAAAGTGAGTTTTTTATAGAGGAGAACGGCCTTACTTTTAATATAAACTTAACAGATTTTCTTGATACGGGTCTGTTCCTGGATCATCGAATAACCCGACAGATAATATTCGATAAAATTAACAAGGAAAAATCGACGGTAGAGTTTTTAAATCTGTTTGCATATACCTCGTCTGTTTCCGTATATGCAGCCGCTGCCGGCGCAAATACTACCAGTATTGATATGTCGAATACCTATATTAACTGGTCAATCCGAAATTTTAGAAATAACGGGCTGTATTCGGATAAACATGAGTTTATTAAAGCAGATTGTATAAAATGGCTGGAGAAAGCCACAGAGCAGGCTAAAAAATATAAGTTTATATTTATTGACCCACCGACGTTTTCAAATTCAAAATCAATGGAAGAGGTGTTTGATGTGCAGAAAGATCATGTGTCTTTAATAGAATCTGCGATGAAGCTTTTAACGGATGATGGTGAAATTATTTTTTCAAATAATTTTAAAAAGTTTAAACTGGATAAAGAGATAACAGAAAAATACGATGTGGATAATATTACGGCTGCTACCATTCCAGAAGATTTCAAGCGAAATCCAAAAATTCATCACTGTTTTATTATTAAGCCATGTAAATAATTAAGGCTGCCACAGATATTTTTATGCTTTTCTCTGCGAACCTCTGCGTTCTCTGCGATGAAATCTTTGTTTCTGTAGCAATGTTTTAAAATCATCTGCATTTTTACAGATAGAACTATTGCAGCATAGCCTCAGCTTCAGTAGCAGGCATTAGCAGTGTATTAATTAGCTGGTCTTCAAGTTCAATGCGTGTGGCCAGTTCTTCGCCCAGTGACGATAACTTCTGGGGTAATTTGTTTTTAAGATCAGCAGTAAAATTATTTCCGCCGTCATAGGTATCATTAAAATCAACCGCCAGTGCGGTGGTTTTTTCAATGCGGGGATAAATGGCATTTGCCAGGCTTATAATTTCATGACGCCTTTCTTTGCCTTCGGAGATACGGCTGTATAATTCAAAATGGCCGGTAGCAATATAATCAATCAGCAGCTGACAAAATTCCTGCAGCGTATCCATATCAATTTCATCTGCAGATGTGATTTTACTGCCATCACATCCTGCCAGGCTGCAATAAAGTGCTAAAACTTCATTGCGCTCACTAATTAACTGTTTAATTTCTTTACGGGTTCGCGCACGGCGATCGGTTGCTGGCTGTATGTCGACTGAATCATTCATGCGAGTTCTCTTAAGTATGTTTATGTTAGTTTAATTCATTTTGTTCGTTACTTTTATTGAAATACATGAAATAAATATCTGCTCTTTATGGCTCCCTGTGTTTTACCTGACAGGCCGTGTGGTTTGTGGCAGGTTCAGATTTATCCAGAAGATTGAGTTACTGTCTTCAGGATAATAAATCTCACGGGATCTTTTCATTCGTCTCAATTCAAATAACATTAATCTATAGTTTAGCTATTAAATCATAAATTGCAGAAAATCATATAGATTATTTCAGTATACGACTTTCTTTTATGTGTAGATATACTCAAACAGGTGAAAAATGGCAAATTAAGAATTTTCTAATTTTCTAATTTGTATACTTTGTTTTTATTCTTTATTATCTGTTTAGCAAACAAGTTAAACCCATGAATCCCCCCTATGCTCACTTTAAACAAACAGTTAAGTATTCCTGCAGCCAGTGAAGCTCTGCCAGGCCGTGAACAGGCTATGCAGGTGGCTGACAGCCATTATGTGAATGGCCATACCTTAACCGCTCCATTTCCCGCGCACTTAACAAAAGCCCTGTTTGGGCTGGGCTGCTTCTGGGGGGCTGAACGTAAATTCTGGCAGCAAGCCGGAGTTTATACCACGGCTGCTGGCTATGCGGCGGGGCATACTAAAAACCCCCTTTATCAGGAAGTCTGTAGTGGCATGACCGGGCATAATGAAGTGGTGCTGGTTGTATTTGATGAGAGCCTGTGTCGTTATGAGCAGCTAGTAAAGCTGTTTTTTGAATCACATAACCCCACTCAGGGTATGGCTCAGGGAAATGACCAGGGAACACAGTATCGGTCTGGCATCTATTATTTTTCAGCACAGCAACAGCAAATTGCTGAATCTCTTATGCTCCAATATCAGCAGCAGTTATCCGCAGAAAAACTGGGGGAAATTAGCACTGAGATTCTAGCGGCCGGCGAATTTTACTATGCTGAAGATTATCATCAGCAGTATCTGGCGAAAAATCCGCAGGGTTATTGTGGCCTGGGTGGAACCGGCGCGGTGTTTTAAAAATCATACGCACCGATAAGCTGAGCTTTTTCGCCTAACTGCGCCCTGTGGCGCTCCCGGCTGAGCGAATTTCAATTCGCCTGCCGAATCGCCAGAATGATTTGATTGCGTAATGTTCTAACCGGTCCCAGGCGGCTTTCATCTGCTACTGAAATCGGCGCAATCGAATCGATATATAATAAACCTACGCTAATATTTTTAACCACTATGGGGTAAACCAGCATTGATTTTCGGGCGTATTTTTGGCGGTACCATTTAGGCAATAGCGAGTCTGCTTCAGTTGCTGAGGTATCTTCTATAATTAAATCTTTTGCCTGTTTTAGCGACAGGTTAAAAATGTCATCACCGCCTTTGGGAATGCTGAAGCGACTGGTTATAGCTTCAATATCCGGGCCAAAACCAAATCGTGCATTAATAGACGTGCGTCCCTTGTTTAAAAAACAGAACATAACGCGGTGAAAGTTAAAGCTGGAAAATATGGTCTCAATGACCATGATTAAAATGTCATTGAGTGGCGCATCTTCAAGAATGGCTTCGGTAATTTCCTGGATTGCATCTATGATCTGGCTTTGTTGTTCAGGTAGTTGTGTCACACATGAGGCTTCATCTGAGACCCCTGATTCACCTGTTTCTGAACTGGAGGGTGTCCATTTATTAGCTTTGGTAAAAATATCACTGTTGCCTAAATCGAGGTTAACCAGTTTTGCATATTTCTCCATTTCATTTAGTGCATTCGCCAGAATATCTTCCATGTTTGAACGGGATATTTTCACGCTGCCACTATAGCGAGAGGCCAGTGATTCAAAATTTTTCTGCCGGTCCTGTGCGCTGGATGTATTAATCATGTCACAGTATTCATTGGAAAAACCGGCTACATGTTTGAGTAAATCACTCTGGCTTAATGGTTTTTTTACTTCTCCCGGCGGTAACATATGCATGCTATCTATAAGCTCTGCCGGGAGTTGCCATGATTCCCCAACGGCAATACCAATTTCTTCAAAGCTTACCCCGAGTATAGATTCAGCGGCTGCCTCTGGCTTCATGTTTTTCTGTTTTACCAGATCAAAAATAATTTCTGCTTCTTCAGGAAAATAATAAATAGATAATAATTTACCTAATTGATGAAACATAGAACAGACATAGGCCTCTTCCTTGTCTTTAATGTTCATTTTAGCGGCCACATCATGGGCCAGGCTGGCGCTTATCATTGAGCTGATGCAGGCTTCTTTTAAAGTGCTGGCCTGATTTTTATCTTTCAGGTGATCGAGAAGCATTAAACCCAATGCCGCATTTTGTACTTCTTCAAAGCCCAGAATAACCACGGCTCGAGAAACTGTGCTTATGCGGCCACCATAATGGCTATATAAGGGTGAGTTAACCAGGCGCAATAGTTTGCTGGAGAGTGAGTAATCTTTGAGTATGGCATTGGATAAAATATTAGCGGAAGTATCGCCGCTGGCTTTTGCTTTCTGGCTTATTTCCACCACCTGATGTGACATGGTGGGAAAATCTTTTTTATGCTCCATGCGGCGCAATAAAAACTGTAGCGTGCTGTTAGTTTCGCTGCTCGATTTATTCTTAGCTGCAGTTGTGCTGTCGGGTGCTATGCGTTGTAAATGGTCGAGCAAATCCTGTCGCATATCAAGCGCATCGGCATACCGTGCCTGGGGGTTTTTTTGCAGGGCTTTTTCAATAATTTTCTTAATGGCCGGGTCAAGATCTTTGGGGTATTCAAATTCACCATTAACAATTTTATTTATAATCGTAAATTTATTTTCTGCTTCAACCGCCGGTTTGCCAGTTACCATTTCGTACAGAATAAGCCCTATTGAAAATAAATCTGATGCAGTGGTGACGGCTTCCGCATTGCACTGTTCAGGAGACATGTATTTGAATGTGCCCCAGATACCGCCATTATGTCGCTGGCCTAACAGGGTGGCAATGCCAAAATCCATTAGTCGGGGTTTATCCTGAGCAGTGATTATTATATTGGAAGGATTTAAGTCGCGGTGAATGATACTGCGTTTATGTGCATAGGCAATGGCATTTAACAGTGGCGATATTATATGAATAGCATCCTTAGTCGTTAGTTTCCCCCTGTTGATTAAATAGTTTTTAAATGACTCTCCATCCACATATTCAAATACCAGATAGGGTGTTCCCAGATGTTCATCCATCTCATACAGGGTGATAATATTCGGGTGTTGTAATTTAGCAATGGTGCGGGCTTCAGTGAGTAACAGCTGTTTTATTTTGGGGGTGGTTTTTTCCAGCTGAATAGTCTTAATGGCTACATTACGTTCTAACTGGCTGTCGGAGGCAAGATAGACTATGCCCTGAGAGCCTTTGCCCAGCTGCCGGGTGATTTTAAATCGACCGATATAGTCGGGTATAACGGTGTTGAGTTGCGCCATGTTTATCTTTTTATAAGGTGTTTAAAAAAGAATAGACGGGCAGGGGTAAAATGCAAGTGGGATAAATGCTACAGGCTGTTAAATCTAAATTTCTTTAGTTGCTGCTAATTAAGCTCTGCCAGGCCGTGAACAGACTATGCAGGAGGTTGATAGCTATTATGTGAATGGCCATACTCAGGCTCCATTTCCCGCACACCTGATTAAAGTCTCCTTTGAGCTGGGCCGCTTCTGGAGGGCAGAATGTAAATACCGGGAGCAAGCCGGAGTTTATACCACGGCTGTAGGCTATGTGGCGGGGCATACTAAAAACCCGGTTATCAGGAAGCTTGTAGTGGCATGACCGGGCGTAATGAAATTTAGTAAAACTGTTTTTTGAATCACATAACCCAACTCAGGAAAATGACCAGGGAACACAATATCGGTCTGGCATCTATTATTTTTCAGCACAGCAACAGCAAATTGCTGAATCACTTATGCTTCAATATCAGCAGCAATTATCCGCAGAAAAACGGGGGGATTAGCACTGAGATTCTAGCGGCCGGTGTATTTTATTATGCTGAGGATTATCAGCAGTATCTGGCGAAAAAACCGTATGGTTATTGTGATCTGGGTGGCATGGGGTGGCGTTTTTATAATGAGCATGCGTGCAAAAAAAAGCTAATTGTTAATACCTGATGTTTGCAGGAGCGTAATATTTATGCAGACTTGTGTTAACTTGATTTGTGTCACATTATTCTGAGATAAAAAAGTTGATAAATATTTAGTTCGGTGTAAATTTATAGTTGATAAGGATGTAGATTTAAAACCGAAGCTCTTAATAAACAGAGAGTGAAAATGGTTTCTAATGAACGTGAAATGGATGACAGGCAAAGACTGGAGAATAGTCAACGCAGTTCTGAAGACGCAGTAAAAAACTCTGCTCAAAGCATTGAAATTCCATCAATAAACCTGCCGAAGGGCGGTGGTGCCATTCGAGGCATCGGCGAGAAGTTCGGCACTAATCCGGTAACTGGTACGGGTTCTATAACTGTGCCCATTGCCACCAGTCCAGGCCGCTCAGGTTTTGGTCCCCAGCTTGCACTCTCATACGATTCCGGTTCCGGTAATGGCCCCTTTGGTTTCGGCTGGAGCCTATCTCTTCCTTCCATCACCCGTAAGACCAACAAGGGTCTGCCGCAGTATCGTGATGGCGAAGAATCCGACATATTTCTGCTATCCGGTGCCGAAG
>QIDK01000116.1 GCA_003228405.1 Gammaproteobacteria bacterium
CAAAGCTTCCTGACCTGGAAACCTGCAGTAACAGCTTGAGTGAATCAATATTCATTAATGCATTATACGCATGAGTGTAATGACATATGAATCCTTTAATGCTACAAAACCATTGTTTAAGCTGGCACCGTCATTTCATTAAGGAGAAAATTATGCAAATCAACAAAGCTGTCACACTCATTACTGACACGAGATCATAAAGCAATAGAGAAAAATTTGCACAAATGTAAATTACAACGCAGCAGGCTTTTCAGTGTACCTCTATGTCAATAAAAAGCTTCTTGATAAAAGACAAACAGATATTAAATATTTTCACTGCAGGCTGACATGCGTTACGTTTTTTAAAGTAAGCATAACGCATGATATATCTACCATAAGACGCCATATTCTATGACATCTAATGGTAGATATATCCTCTGATAGAGGCCTGTTTAATATAAACTTTGCCTTTCCACTACTACCTTTTATATTTGATATGTATCAATATACTAATGAATCAGATGAAGAGAATACCTACCTTATATTAGACAAACAGTTTATCCTGTAGGAGTTAGCTTTAGCTGACGATATTTATTGCGATGCGAAGCGAGCCGTTAACGCTTCGCATCGCCTGGGGCATCGTCAGCTAAAGCTAACTCCTACAGGTACTATTTTTCTATAGCTTATTACACTATCCTTTATTTCTTACTCAGTAATATATTTAGCTAATTTAATTTTAACCGAGACACAGTGCATTAATCAGTAACAGATGATGCGTCTACAGTCATATTTATTCCATAGAATTCAAACCGCAAATAAAGAAATATCTTATTTGACTATAAGCGTAAATATCTTTATAAAATATCTTCAGAAGTTTTCTCCGGGAATAACCAATGAAATTTTCCATAATTAAGCAGCCTATTATATTACTTTCTGTATGCATGATTTTCTCTCAGCAGCTCAATGCAAAACTTATCTTAACTGCACCACCCAGAGAAAGTGCTGAGCAGGGCCGTAAATTATATGGACCATTAGCTGAACACTTAACACGACTACTTGGAGAACAGGTCGTATATCAGCATCCCCGTGACTGGCTACGCTATCAAAGAGATATACGGCGTGATGTTTTTGATATTGTATTTGATGGGCCTCATTTTGCCTCATGGCGAATTCTTCATTTGTCCCATACCCCATTGGTCAAGCTTCCAGGAAAACTGGATTTTTATTTTATTACTCACAGAGAAAATAATGATATTAAAAAGGCAGAAGATTTAATCCTTAAAAAAGTTTGTGCAATACCTCCTCCCAATTTAACATCACTCGTTTTACTACATGTGCTAAACAGCCCCATAAGAGAACCCTTTATTAAAAGTGTTAAAGGCGGCATGCCAGAGGTTTTCAGGCAGCTGGTTAATAATGAATGTGTAGCGGCTGTTGTAAGGCAGGATTATTTTAATAAAAAACTCTCAGATGAACAGCGTGTAAAATTCAAAATTATTTATACAAGCCGTAAAAATCCAAACCAGGTAATTACTGCAAGTAGCCGGGTCAATAAACCAGACATTGATAAAATCATTCAGTCCCTGACCAAAGGCAAAGGCATACAATCTGTGCAGGGCATCTTAAAACGATTTGGCGGCAAAAAAACGAAAGCATTTGTAAAGGTAGATAAAAAAGATTATATAGGACAGAATATGCTGCTTGAAGGAGTCATACTAGGCTGGTGAAAGCGGGCATTCATATTCTGAGCATAAGCTATCTTCACGAATCACGGTTAAAGATCAAAAACAAAGACCTTTTAGCGTAAATGAACACTACATTACGCAAATATTTGTCTTACGCGTCCTGCAATCGCAAAATTGGTGCATCCATGCACGTCAAAGCGAAATCGTCAATTGAGAGTTGTGCGCCATGAGCAATAGCTCTTTTAAGGAATTCCTGAAGCTTGCTTAGCCTTCTCAGGACTGGCACACATCTTAAGAATTAGCGTGTTTTGCGTTCATTTGCGGTAAAAGTGCTTTTGACTTCTAGTCAGTTTCGCAAATATACCTCAACCTCTAACCCGCAAGCCTCTCAGCCCACATAGAAAATACAGCTAACACGCATATAAGGCCCTTGCGTAGGGCGATTCAACCCGAATATTTTATGGTTCAACTATTATTAACCCTATTTATGGGCCTGAATACCCTGCATTTAAGACAAATTACGCTTGAGGTTTTATCTAGTCAAATTTAAGATGGGGTATAAGCGTATTTTTATAAGGGATTTGTGTTATGTAAGCCTGATTAAACTGCAGCTAACCACTGGAAAACCCCTAAAACATATGCAAATCATCTTATATACCATGGCAAATAGACATGATTACAATTCTAAGTGTATTACTTATTATATTTATCATCAGCACTATAGTGCTTGCGCGGCTATGGAAAACAACCGGGCAAAAGCTAAAAAAGAATTTAGTGATTTTAGCTGATGGTGTTGAAAAACATAAATTTATTGAAAAGAGCCTTAGTACGTCTCAACGTGAACTGAAAGGCGTGCTTGATAATTTACAGGAAACCTATTACAGAACCGATCTCAATGGCACTCTACTATTTGTTTCTGAATCAGTTGAATTGCTACTAGGCTACACTGCAGAAGAACTCATTGGCAAAAAAACTACAGACTTTTATATCAATCCAGAAAATCGTAACAGATTCATTGAGTCACTATCAAAAAACAATGGCCATGTAGAACAATATCCTTTTACTTTACAGCATAAAAACGGGTCTACTATCTGGCTATCAACAAACGCACGCTTTCTACTTGATGAAGATGCTAATATTATAGGCATTGAAGGCACAGGACAAAGTTTTACTGCCAGAAAAATTGCCGAGGAAAACTTAATTAAAGCCAAAGAACAGGCCGAACAGGCCAATAAAGCCAAGAGCCTTTTCCTCGCAAACATGAGCCACGAAGTGCGCACACCCATGAACGGCATCGTCGGCTTTACTAACTTATTGTCTAAATCAAAACTGGATAAAAAGCAATCAGAGTACATTGACACCATTAACACATCGATGAACGATTTGTTAAATATCATTAACGATATACTCGACTTTTCGCGCATCGAGTCAGGCAAGATGGAAATAATTAAACAAACCATAAATGTGAGGGAGTTCCTGGCTTCAATTATAAGACTGTTTTCTGCTTCAGCAAAAATAAAATCGCTCGAACTTAACTTTCAGACCAGTGATTCTTTAGCAGAGAATATTGTAGCCGACCCACTAAGACTCAGACAGATTATTTCAAACCTGATTGGAAACGCCATAAAATTCACCGACAGTGGATCAATTCTACTTTCTGCAAACACAGTAACAGTAGATGGCCAGGATGAATTACTAATTGAAGTCATCGATACTGGTAAGGGAATAGAAGATGAAGATGAAAAACGTATTTTTGATGCTTTTTGTCAGGCCAATGATTCAATTTATAAACCCGACTCTGGTACAGGTTTAGGCCTCGCTATTTCCAGGCAACTGATTGAGCTAATGCATGGTAAGATCGGTGTGAAAAAAAATAAGCTAAGCGGTTCAACCTTCTGGGTTCAGTTCCCGGTAACCACTACTAGCAAAGCCCCGACGAAACAGAAAATTAGAAATATCCCTGATCCGTCAGAACAATTTTATGCTGGTTTACAGGTACTGGTAGCAGATGACAATGCTATAAATCGTAAATTAATTACAACACTTCTCGAACAACATGGGGTTATTCTAAGCGAAGCCAATGATGGTAATGATGCTTTAGAGTTAGCCCTCAATAATCAATATGATTTAATCCTGATGGATATACGCATGCCCGGGCTCAATGGCATTGAAGTAACTAAAAAATTGCGTAGTAGCATCCCGGCTAATGCTACTCCTGTAATCGCAATCACTGCTCACGCCCTGCCTGATGAGCAAAAAACATTTATTGATGCGGGTATGGATGCCTGCATCACCAAGCCAATTTTAGACTACCAGCTTTTTGAGTTACTGGATAAGTGGACAACTACTAAAACCAGCAAACAAAGCGAACTCTCTATTGAGTAGCATCGAGAGCTGCACTGGCCAGTTTAAATTACTAATGAATCAGATGAAAAGAATACCTGTCATATATCACAGAAGGTTAACAAAAATGGCTTCTTCTGTAGGAGCCAGGGAAAATAATTGCGATGCGAAGCGAGCCGTTAAGCTTATCGCTTCGCTTCGCATCGTCAGCTAAAGCTAACTCCTACAGGTACTATTTTTCTATGATTTATTATAAGTATCCTTTATTTCTGACTCAGTAATAACTGGCATTTATATCAGGATACAACAGTAATGGGTATAGTATTGATCCAGTCAGGCCACTTTGAAATGTCAATCTGAATATTAATTTCCCAGATAATATCATTATTTTTTGTTTTAAATGAGGCCACGGCATCAGCAGGAATTTCAAAACGTGAACTGTCATGTATATGCATTCCTTTTTCAACCCGACCGGTACGAAGCATAGATTGCTGTTTTATATGAAATCGATGTCTATAGGTTGATTCATTGGTGCCCGAACCACTTACAGCCACCTCCCTGCCTGTAAGTGATACAGTTATTGAATTTATATATATGGCCTTGCGAGGTGTAAATGACACAGTGCATTTTACATTATCACCGGGTTTTAATAGATTCGTGTTGAGTTTATATTTCACCTGGCCAAGTTTCTTTTCAGCCAGATAACTTTGTATAAATTTATAGGACATAACCAGCCCGACAAATGTAAATATCCCACCAAAGAATATTTGCTTTTCAAAAATCAAAAAATACAGCCCTGGCAACCCAAATGTCAGAGGAAACATCATAACGATCAGAGGAGATATTTTTATATCTGACTTTTCAGTGTTTTTCTGCTTATCCGGGCCGGTATCTATTACACTGTATATGCTATCCTGACCTTTCTCTACAATAAATTCTTTCTTGTCACGAGGGTCTATAGCCCATGGAATATCAGCACGTAAATCCACATACCAGTCTATATTGATTAAATGACCATGATAACTAAATGGCCCTTCCTGAAGATCAAATTTAAAAGGGTAGCTATATGACCCCGGCTGCCATACCCCGCTAAATAGTTCTAAAACTTCTGTATTTCCTGAGTCACTGTTACCTTTACCATGAGTAGCCCAGTATTTTTTTAATTTCAATGAATCACATTTACATTCTTTATCTATATCAACATAGGCCACACCCCTGACTGTGTCTCCCATTTTGTAATTAACTTTATCCAGAGAAATTCGAATATTACATATTGACATTTTCTATACCTGACATATTTTGAAATTTTTCATATAAACAGGCTTCTATAGCCCTTATATTATCACCGAATTCCGTTTTGAGTTTATATATAGACTGCATATCTACCACGGGGATATTTCCTTTATCTCTTCTTGCATATTCAATACGCCGATTTAATATTTCAAATAATAGCGCATCATCTCTTACCGAAATTTTTATATTTAGCACCTGGTAGCCTGCCTGTTTAAGCTCTCTGGATAAATCAGTATGACTGGTAATAGCAATTGAAGATGTATTTCCGTATAACTTGAGGCGGTTTCTTTTTGATAGATTTTCGACACTATCAATAAATAGAATTTTCTGAGGGCAGGTTTTAATCTGATCTCCAGTATGAAGTTTTATATATTCAGTTTCAGGGTACATCTTATGCAAGGCAAGCAGGTGGGTTGTTTTACCCCTGCCATGATCGGCATAAAACTGAATAGCTACTGACTTTTTATACAAAATATCCTTACAACTGGGTAAATCAACCACTGCTATTTCTTTTCGCTGTTGCGGTGTTAACTCACCAAATGGATTAAATAATAGATTTAAGTGAATGAATGGTAATTGCATGAAATAACAAACCTCCGGCAACCTCCAGGGAAGCTCTGCTTAAGTCATAGCTTCCGCAGCACAGAAATGCGCCTTATTTTCAATCATGGACAGGTGATTGAAAATAAGGTAAATGATAAAATTAGCATAATAAGCCGGCAATTCCGCTGGCAATCAAAAATTCTTTACCTATTGTGCCAGAACCTGAAATGCAATGCTCGAACTACCTTTGCAGCATTCAGAGATAGGCGGTTCAATTTACAATAACTGCCTCATATTCAGTTGTGTTTTCGACTAATAATCAGCTCCACTGTAAATACAGAAGCCCCGCCAAACCTGGTTGACAAGTATAATTCATTTGCTTACTGTAGCTGACATATGACAACAACAAAAGGGATTCATTATGGCCGTACCCATACAACTCTATAATGCTGGCCTGTTTGGTCAGGCAACCGAACACATAATCGTAAGAAGTCTCAATAATGCTCCAGGAGGTTATGATGGGGTTGATCACGATGTTCAATACCGCCTCGGTGCGAATAACTCCCCTAACGGCATGTTAGACAGACGACATGGCATATGCTGCGGTATCACTATTGCATGGCTGGTAGGGCTGATTGGTGGCCGCTCCGAAGCGGTATCTTCCAGTGAAAAAGAATTTAAGGACTATTTCAATAATGTTCTGCGTTTTCAGGGGGCCTACCTTAAAGACTACAAGGGAAACATCGGAGCCCTGGATGCACTGGATATTATACAGCCTCAAGGTTGTAAACTGATCACCAAAAACAAGCACCTCCTCCCCCATCAAATAGTTAATGATCTCCCCTCCAAACCAGTTTGGGCTGCTTATTTGGGCATCTATCATCATGCCATAGGCATAGGTTACCAGAACTATCGCTACTTCATTATGGATCCCAATGCCGGCTTGTTTAACTACCGCAATAAGGGCAAGTTTCTAACTGATTTGAATAAACTCATTGAAGCGAGGAGAACAAAAAAGAAGATAATCGGGCCTGGAAATACAATTTCTGCCTGGTTCTATGGTAAATAAAATTCCATAAAACCTGCATATAGTTTATTACTGACGTTATAAAAACTAGCTCCGTTAACCACACTGAAAACTACCCACCTTCTGTGGTGCTTCGCAATTTACCACAGGAGATGTGTAGTTTATTAAGTTAAACTGCGGCAGCTTAGGCTGGTAGTTCAGAAATACTGAAATTACGCCTCATTGCACCTACAATAAGACCAATAAGCGTTTCAAATATTTTTTGCTCAACCCATTCTGGGATATATGGAATGTCAAACTCTTTGTTTAATCGAGTACCTAATACAGACTTTAGTTCTTCGGCACTGGAATCCGTTATTCCGTCACTGCTTATCTTTACCAGACCATAAAGCTCATTTGGTAAGTTTTTGTAAAGCAGCCTGTCTACTTTCTTAACAAGTTTAACCAGCACAGTTTGCTCTGTGCCTTCTTTTACAAAAGGAATATCAATCTTTTCATTCAGTTTAGAAGCCAGAGTTTCAATTTCTGCATCTGACAACATCTCTATTTGAATATCCATGTCATTTTTGACCTGAGTCCTTTGATCATCAGTAAGTGTAATAGAAGTCATTTTCTTCTCCATTTTCTTCATTTCCCAAATACCACCACTGGATAAGTTTGGGTTTTTCCTATCCAATATACAAAATATTGAAATTACCCTGCAAAACTACTGTTTTCTCTATGTACCCTGCATCTCTATGACAGCTTTTTATTTTCGATAAGGCTTAAGCAAGCAACCTTCGAACCAGTATTCTTGATCAAAGGCTCCCTAGTAATGGCGCCAGTCGAAAACCAGACGAATACCAACAGACCAGATCCTGTCCATAGATTGTGAAACACCGTCTATTATAACAGGGGCATTACCCTGCGGAACATCTACACTGCTAAACAACTGAAAAACAACAGACGAGCTCTGGTTTGATGAGAAAGAACGGTAAGGTCGATATTCAACTATTGGAAAATCAAATAAAATCGACTCAAGTGTGGATAAACGTATAGAGCCTGCCGCTGAGTCTGCCGGTATAATTAACTGATCGAAATTATATCGACCATAGAAAGTTGCACCAAACTCCCGCCCCAGTACAAACTGAAAACGACCTATTGAAGTGGCAATACCATGCTGCCATGGTATAAGCCCACCGTTTCCGGCGGTTACAGCCATATCTGTATATGCTTTTTCATTAAAAAGATATAGTGGAGATAACCAGAACAAATCAGCAGGAATTAAATAATAGGGCATTCGAATTCGCATTGTAATACTTGATCGTGCAGGAATTGCCGCACTTAAAGACCCAACCTGTGCTACCTGTGAAGAGCCAGTAAAATTATTGCTAGAAGCTGAATCGCTACGAAAACCGAGAGAAACAAATACAAGCCCATCTCCAGATTCATCCATCACTCCCTCCATACCAAAACCAGCACGAAACGAAAGATCCAGCCCGGCAATAGTACCATTTTCATCCTGAAAATCGAAAAAACCACCATCCGCTATTCGGGTGTCCAGAGATCCTGACAGACCGATAAAGGGCCCTACTTCACTGCGAAACCGGGGTAATGAACCGAGTTCTGTTCCCAGGCCGGGTATAGGTGTTTGAATAATCACCTCTCTTAGAGAAGGAATATATTTATGACCATCAATAAGTTCTGGAATCTGGTTTTGCGCACAGACATTAAAATCATCAGGCTCTGCTGAAGCTAATGACGCATAAGACCGTATATAATCTTTTTCTCTTCCCGCCGCAAAATCAAGTACCTGTTTCAGGCTGGTGATAATTGTTCTTGCAGCTAATTCCATATCCTGTTGCCGCATATGGGCGTCACCCATTAAAACAACAGGAAACTGCTCACGTTTCCATGTATAAACCTCAAGCCCATGCTGATTATAATAATTATGTGTACCCATGCGTTGCGATACTTCACCCCAGGTGCCAGCAACATGCCCGGCGGCAAAAACATCCTCAAGAAAATGCAGCGCAAAACCTTCATCAGCTAGCATAGAACGTGCAATCATTTGCCGCTGCTGTATTGTAAGTTGTGATTCATTAGCAAGGCGGCTGGCCTTTTTTAACGCTTTGATATGATAAAAAGCATAAACCCCCATCGCATTCATTTCAGAGCCAGGGCGTAGAGCAAGCCCGGCATATTCTAGCCCGCTAATGTTTGCAGCAGGTCGTGCAATTAGAAAATGCGCCGTGTTTGAGTTAGCCCGGGTTGCATATTGTGGATCGACACTTAGCAGTTGTATGTCTGCCTTGCGCAGGGCATTCAATCGTTTTGCTCTATTTTCCTGTTTATGAATTTGATCCAGTATAGTTTCAGAACCATCTAGCACTTGCGCATATTTATTTTCAAACTCTTCAACAGGAATGACAGCAAGATCAGACTTTAGCTGAGCTGACACATTGGCAATGCCTAATAACCAGCCCTCTGTAAGCACAGAATCGAGCATTTCTTTACTTGAGCAGGAATGGTCACCAGCAATTGCACTAAAAGCCGCCCAGTCCAGACAATCGGTTTTTAGCCCCTGAGCCAGATCTGCCACATTTTCACATAGCTGTTGCTCAAACCCGTCACGGCTAAGTTTCCATAATTGATCTAAATCAGACCGATATTCAGCATCCAGATTTTGCACCGCCTGCATTGCAATATCACGGTGTTCTGAGTAGACCCATGCATGAACAGCACCGGGAAGACCAAGCAAAAAAATGGCTATAACGTTTATCAGACCTGAATTTTTAAACCCCGGCTTAGGAAAAGTTTTCATAGAGATATTAGTTAAATCCTTTGTTGTAAATACCCATTAAATAAACTCAGTTTATCAGCCATATGATAATTCATTAGAAACTAAATTGCTGCATCTAGATGCAGATATTAAGAAGATTCTTCTCCGCTTTTGTGAGGTATGTATTGGTATGTCTGGAAACTTCATACCCTGTCATTCCAGCATGCTTCTAGCTGGAATCCAGTGACTTTGCAGTGTTAAGGCCGCTGCATCCCCGATAAAAGCGCTCGGGGATGACGAC
>QIDK01000183.1 GCA_003228405.1 Gammaproteobacteria bacterium
ATCAATATTCACCCTATGAATTTCTGGCGCTTATAGAAAAACATAATATAGACTATATTGAAAAAGCACCAGGGCAACTGTTTTGTAAGAATAGTTCAAAAGATATTTTAAAAATGCTGCTTGATGAATGTGCAACTGCAGGGGTGAAAATATATAAAAAATGCGAAATACAAAAAGTTACTAAACAGAAAGAATTTATACTTGAAACATCAATAGAAACATATACGGGCAGTACGTTGGTTATCGCGACAGGGGGATTGTCGATTCCTACATTAGGTGCGACCGGATATGGTTATCAATTAGGTCAGCAATTTGGCCATGAAATCATTAAAACCCGTGCATCATTAGTCCCATTAACAGTAGCAGACAAAACACTTGATAAGCTTAAGCCCCTTGCAGGGGTATCTAAGCGAGTTTCGGTGAGCTGCAATTCACAGTTAATTGAAGATGATTTGTTATTTACTCATCGCGGACTTAGTGGGCCGGCAATTCTCAGGTTATCAGCATACTGGAAATATGCAGATGAAATTGAGATAAATCTGATGCCTTCTATTGATATAGTTAAATATCTAAAAGAAGAAAGTCAGAATCATGGGGACATGTTAGTGGCAAATAGTTTAAGCCATGTAATGGCGAAGCGCCTTGCAGCTTATATCTGCAATAAAGAATTTGCCCAGTTAAAATTAAAACAGCTAAATAAACAGCTACTTGAAAAATTAGATAAAAAAATACACCACTGGAAAATAATACCGTCTGGTACAGAAGGCTATAAAACAGCCGAAGTGACCAGTGGCGGTATCGACACAGATCAAATATCTTCCAGAACGATGCAGTCAAAATTAGTAAATAATTTATATTTTATAGGTGAAGTGCTGGATGTAACCGGACAGTTAGGAGGGTATAATTTTCAGTGGGCCTGGTCGTCTGCCTGGTGTGCGGCTAAAAATATATAAACCTTTTCATTGCTGTCCCGTTTACCTGTCATTCCCGCGAAGCAGGAATATAGCGGTTCTGAGAATTTGACAGTCACTGGATATTGGCCTGACAATCCAGGAAAAACACACATTAAATATACCATTATACTAATAAATCAGATGAAAAGAATAGCTGTTCTTATATCACAAAACATAACAATCACCGTTTTTCCTGTAGGAGCCAGCCAAAGCTGACTCCTACAGGTGCTATTTTTCTATGATTTATTAGTCGGCGCCTTTATTTCTGATTCAGTAATATCTTTACAGATAAAATCGTGTTCCAGCTTAATGCCTGATTGAAATGTAGTTTAAATTGATATGAAAATCACATTATAAATATCCGCATTACTGACTGGAGACTGACCCACACAACTTATGATTTTGGTGCCGGAATTTAAGGCATTGAGATCGACAACGCAGGCCATTCTGCCAGTGTCGAAACCATCGCTGATTGAACCGGTAACTCTGCCATTGCTAGGGCTATCAACTGTTCCATCAAGAAAAACATTTACGGAAGAGGCGTTATCTGTAGCACCGGTGATAACATCGGTAACTAAATTACCGGTGCAGTTGCCACCTGTATTACAGCTTAATGAAACCGGCTGCACCTTTGGGCTTGAATTGTCATCAAACAAAATACCGATATAATTTCCCTGCAGGTTATTAATATTGGTAATGGCTTTTTGCGGAAGGGCAAACAGGAAGGAGTCGTCAATATCGGTTGCTGTATCCGTGTTTAAATGTACCATACCGCCAGCGTTGCTGGTGAGATAGATAATAGAATCAGATAAGGTCACTATGCCAGCTGAACATGTACCGGCTGAGAGTGCCAGCGGCGTATTATTAATCGTACTCGGAAAACCTATAGTTAAGGCATCTAAACTGGTTAACGTGGTTACCCCGGTGGTGACGTTAAAATCAAAACTACCGAAGAAGTCTACACTGGCCTGATCAGCTCCAGCAGTTCCTGCGCCGGTATTTCCAGCAGTGATTAAGTCTTTTTTAGTCACCACAAAATTACCGCTAAAATTACTGCTGGGGCATTCACCCTCTTTTAGCATAGTGATTATGCGATCTTCAGTAGTGGGTTTTAATAAAAAGGCATAACCGGGAACTTCAATCGCCCAGGCTGTAGAATTGAGAGCAGGGCCACCAGTGCCCGTTACCGCTGTAGCAGTTAAGGTCGTAAACCCACTTGTCTGCAGTTGATAATTACCCTGAACGCTGTAATTTGCATCATTGTGGCCGTTTGGATAATGATCAATACCAAATGTTCCTCCACTGTAATAGTCAATTTCCCATCTTGAACCAGGGCCATTATAACTTTGTGTTACGCTGTTAGTCGAGCTAGTGCTGCTACCTCCACAGCCAGTTAAAATTGTTATTGTTAGAATGGTGGCTGAGAAAACCATCAGGCATGGTTTTAAAAATTCTGGTATAGACATGAGCTATCCTCTGCAGTGTTTTATTCAGTTAAAATGGGCTTGTCATATATCTTTAGGGCTTGCGTTAAAACGTAAGTAAAAGTAAAGCACAGGAATCTATTTTTTCACTGACTAAAAGATAAACGGTATAGATAGATCCATTAATTACTAATGAATCAGCTGAAAAGAATACCTGTCTTATGTCTAAGAAGGTTAACAAAAATAGTTACTTCTGTAGGAGTTAGCTTTAGCTGACGATAATGATTGCGATGCGATGCGAAGCGAGCCGTTAAGCTTATTGGCTCGCTTCGCATCGCCAGGTGCATCGTCAGCTAAAGCTAACTCCTACAGGTGCAATTTTCTATAATTAATTAGCCGTATCCTTTATTTCTGACTGAGTAATATTATGTAGATTGTATATCGTTAGAACCCGTAATGGCCTCTTCAATTGCAAACTGCGGGGTATTATGTAAAAAAACGGCGTGTAATGGATAAAGCTTATCCAGCTTTTCCACATATTGAGCTTCTTCTTTTTCCACAAATACAATGGTTTTTGTATCAGGCGAATATTTGGGCAGTGAAGACAGCAGAACATCCAGATTACTCACATTCACCCCAGCGTAGTTATTACCATAGCCATAAAAAAATTCCGCTACGATAAAGTCGGGCCTGTGAGATTTAAGGGCTTTTAGGGCATTACGACTGGAATTCACCCTGATTTCCCGTGCACCGATCTTAGTATACAGAGCAGATAACTGTGGATGTGTGGGTGATTCAATTATAGAAAGAATAATCAGGCTCATGGGTATTCAATGTGATGAAAAAACCAATAATACTATCAGGCTCTGATAAAATACACGCTAATTAAACAGGACAATTATTAAATCACGTATGGCACTATTAACACTACGCAATATCAATCTGGGCTTTGGCGGGCCGAATTTATTTGATGCACTTAATCTGCAGATCGAACCGAAAGAGCGCCTGTGCCTGCTGGGGCGCAATGGCGAGGGCAAATCAACTCTGATGAAGCTGATTGCTGGCATGCTAAAGGCAGATGAGGGCAGTATTGAGCAGCAGCAAAATCTTAAAATTGCCTATTTAACCCAGGATGTGCCCGCTGATATTGAGGGCAGTGTTTATGATGTGGTCGCTTCAGGTCTGGAAGGTGTGGGTGAAATACTTAAAAATTATCACCATTGCAGCCTGGAACTAGCAGAAGATTATTCCGATGAGAAAATGGAACAGCTGTCTCGAATTCAGCATGAGCTGGAGGCCGTCGATGGCTGGAGCCTGTCACAACAGATAGAAACCATACTTTCATTGCTGGAATTACCGGCAGATGATGAATTCAGCTCATTATCCGGTGGTCTGAAACGGCGGGTTTTATTAGGCAAGGCGTTGGTTACAGACCCAGATTTATTGTTGCTGGATGAGCCCACCAATCATCTGGATGTAGAGGCGATTCAATGGATAGAGGATTTTTTACTTAACTGGAATGGTAGTGTATTGTTTGTAACCCACGACAGGGCTTTTCTGAAAAAGCTGGCAACTCGTATTATTGAGCTGGACAGGGGCAAGCTCACCTCCTGGCCCGGTAATTATGAAAACTATCTACTTCTTAAACAGCAGGCGTTGGAAAATGAAGAAAAAGAAAATGCCCTGTTCGATAAACGACTGGCGCAGGAAGAGGTATGGATCAGACAGGGAATAAAAGCACGGCGCACACGAAATGAAGGCAGAGTTCGCGCTCTGAAAGCCCTGCGCAATGAGCGCTCACAACGTCGTGAGCAAAAAGGCCAGGTTAATATGCAGATATCGGCACAGGAGCGCTCTGGTAAACGGGTGGTGGAAGCCGAAAATATCAGTTATAGCTATGCTGATTTAGCCATCGTCAAAAATTTCAGCACCTTAATAACACGCGGAGATCGCATCGGCATACTGGGGCCAAATGGAATCGGCAAATCAACGCTGATCAATTTATTATTAGGCAAGCTAACACCAGATAAAGGCAGCATAGAAACAGGAACAAAACTTGAAATTGCCTATTTCGATCAGTTTAGATCTGAGTTAGACCTGCAGAAAAGTGTTAGAGATAATCTGGCACCCGGTACGGATAAAATAGAAGTGGCCGGCAGGGAAAAACACGTTATGAGTTATCTGGGGGATTTTCTGTTTGCACCCCAACGTGCAAATTCGCCGGTAAGTACTTTATCGGGGGGGGAGCGAAATCGATTAATGCTGGCCAAGCTGTTTGCAAAACCATTTAATTTACTGGTAATGGATGAGCCGACCAATGATCTGGATGTTGAAACATTAGAACTACTGGAAGAACTGTTAATGAATTATGAAGGCACACTATTACTGGTTAGCCATGACCGTGCCTTTGTAGATAATGTTGTTACCAGTACCCTGGTATTTGAGGGTGATGCACAGGTTAATGAATATGTAGGGGGTTATGAAGACTGGTTAAGGCAATATAAAACTAAAATATCTAAAATAAAACCTGAAGCAAATAAAAAACCGCTGAAACAGGTGCAGGTTACAGCGAAGAAAACAGAAAAAAAATTAAGTTTTAAGGAGCAGCGAGAACTTGATGAGTTACCACAACTAATAGAAGAACTGGATATGGAACAAAAGAAATTAACAGAAAATATGTCCGCTGCTGACTTCTATCAGCAGGATAAAAAAATAATTGCGGTAACCACGCAGCGTCTTGCAGAAATTGAAGATGAATTAGAAATTGCCTATAAAAAATGGGATAAGCTGGAGTCATAATAAATGTTTAACTACACAATAAAAATTAGCTGTGCTCTGTTGATTTCAATATTTCTGGTTTCCTGTGCTGGAGAAAAAGAAAACATCACCCAAGGACCGACAAATATTGATTATGATATTTTATTACGCGGTGGTGATAAGAATATATCTTATATCAATGAAGCTCGGCCAGTACTGGAGAAACGCTGTATTGTATGTCATGGCTGTTATGATGCACCCTGCCAGTTAAAGTTAACTTCAATCGAAGGTATCAGGCGGGGAGCAAACCCCAAAAAAGTTTATGATGCAGAACGAATATTATCATCCCAGCCAACGCGGTTATATATTGATGCTAAAACGGAAGAAGAATGGCGTAAAAAAGGCTTTCATTCTGTATTAAACGAGCAGGAAGATAATGCAATAAATAATTTGCGTCATTCGGTACTGTATAAAATGCTGCGCTTAAAGCAGCTTAATCCGCAGCCTAGAGTAGGCATGATTAATGATAATATAGACCTGGGGCTTGACAGAAAGCAAACCTGCCCTGTAAATGACCAATTTGATGATTATGCTGAAGATTTTCCTGCACAGGGAATGCCTTTTGCCACACCCAATTTAACAGATGATGAATATCATACCCTGGTTAAATGGATATCACAGGGTATGCCTGATGATAGTCAGCTGACATTTTCTACGGCGACTAAAAAACAGCTTATAAAATGGGAAGCTTTTTTAAATGAGCCAGATTTAAAACATCAGCTTTTCAGTCGATATTTTTACGAGCATATATTTCTGGGTCACCTGCATTTTAAAGGTGAAGATACGCGGCAGTTTTTTCGCCTGGTTCGTTCACTTACACCTCCCGGTAAAGCTATTTCTGAAATCGCAACTGTGCGGCCATACAGTGACCCCAAAGTCGCTAAATTTTACTACCGGTTACGTTATGTGAAATCGTCGATAGTTGATAAAACGCATAATGTTTATGAGCTTTCTGACAGGCGCATGGCAAGATTTCATGAGCTATTTATAAAGCCTGAATATAAAGTAGATAAATTACCATCATATGACCCTTCTCAGGCTGCAAATCCATTTATAACCTTTGCAGATATACCGGTAACTTTACGCTATAGATTTTTACTCGATGATGCAAAATTCTTTATTGAAAGCTTTATTAAAGGCCCTGTTTGTCGTGGCCAGGTGGCATTAAACGTAATTGAAGATAATTTCTGGGTGTTTTTCAGTGATCCAGACAAATTAATGGTAAATATAGATGACAACTATATTAATACGATGGCAGATAATTTTCGATTACCTACAGAAAATGAGAATACCTTAAATCTTCTTAGTGCATGGACAACCTACTGGGATTTGCAACTCAAAAATATTCAGGCGAGACAGCAGGTGTATGCAAACATGCCTAAAATGGATATAGAAGATGCGCTATCTATTATCTGGGATGGGCGTAATAGCATGGATAAAAATAATAGCGCACTAACAATCTTCAGGCATTTTGATAGCGCATCGGTTAAGCAGGGCATGCTTGGTGATTACCCGGAATCTGCCTGGGTGCTTGATTATCCTATTTTAGAAAGAATACATTATTTACTGGTAGCGGGATATGACGTATATGGAAATGTAGGGCATCAGTTTAATACACGTATATACATGGATTTTCTTCGCATGGAAGCTGAGAATACTTTTTTAGCCTTTCTACCCGTGGATGTTAGAAAAAAACTGCTACAGACCTGGTATAAAGGCATACGAGAAGGTTTATTTCAATATTTTAAAGTACCGGATGACTGGTTGAAGGTAGAAGTTGTATCTGGATATAAAACAGATGATCCACAAAGAGAGTTATATAAAAAGATTGAGCAGAGATTAAAAAAATCTACAGATATTACTGATTTTATAAATCGTTGTTATGCAGATGAATGCGCATCTACACAAAATTTATCTGAAATTGATATACAAATGCAGCGGATTGCCAGAATAAAGGGCGATAACCTGATAGTCTTTCCCGATATTGCGTTTTTAAAAGTAACCGCTAAAAAACACAGCCATGTGTATACATTAATAAATAATAAAGGTTACAAAAATATCAGTTCTCTGCTGAGTGATACAGACAACAGAGAAATGGGTTCAGATACAATGACTGTTTATAAGGGCATGCTGGGGGCTTACCCTAATTTCTTTTTTGTTGTCGATGAGCAGCAATTAGTCGCTTTTGTAGATAAAATAATAAGCATAAAAAACAGAGAAGATTATGAACGATTTGTTGGTGTATACGGTGTGCGCAGAACCGCATCAAATTTCTGGAAACAGGCCGACTGGTTTGATGAGCAGTATGCTAAACAGGATCCCGTTGCTTACGGTATTTTTGATTTGTATCGTTACAATAACCGCTAAGGCATAAAAAAATTAGCGCGCAAAATGGTGGCTTGTGCACCACCCATAAAAAACTTCTGTTTTTTTTGAGTCTGCTAAATAAGTGATAGAAAAATAGCACCTGTAGGAGTTAGCTTTAGCTGACGATGCACCAGGCGAAGCGAGCCGATAAGCTTAACGGCTCGCTTCACATCGCAATTATTATCGTCAGCTAAAGCTAACTCCTACAGGAGAAACCATTTTTGTTAACCTTGTGCGATACAAGACAGCCATTCTTTTCATCTGATTCATTAGTATTAGCGAAAAAAAGCATCTATTTTTGTAGCCAAACAGAAACGGCAGCACCAATGCTGCCGTTTCTGTATAACGCTTTAGATTCACCAGACGCTTAAAACTAACTACAGCCTTTAGGACGTGGTAACCCGGCAATTTTATTTGCGCACTTAATCAGGCCAGTTGGAAACAGCGAATAAATGTATTTCTGATCGCTTTTATCTTTGCCATATTCTTTTTTCATCTTTTTAGAAAAAGCACGTGGCTCGCAAACAATACCGTTATCATGAAAGTGCTCACGGGCCATTTTAATAATGTTCCAGTGCTCTTCAGTTAATTCAGCAACATTTTCAGTTATTGCAATTTGGGCGGCAAGATCTTCGCTCCACTCGTCCAGATTTAGCAGCCAGCCTGCTTCGCTTAATTCAATTGTTTTATCGTTAACAACCGCTTCCATTTCATCACCTCATATAAATAAATAAACTTGACTAATTTAGTCGGGTATTATCCATGAAAGACGCAGAATAGGCAAATAATTTATTAATTAATTAGACGATTGTCTTATAAACTGCTAGTCTGAAATTCTTCGCGTTCCTTCAACAGTTCGTCTAAGCTTAAGTAAAAGCAATGCATGAATGATGTGAGAAGCTTATGCCTGATCAGAAAATAGATGTTTTTAAGGGAATAATGCCAGGTGAGCCATTATACAAGCTGGCCCCAACGCGTGACGAAAACGGCAAATCGTTTGTCGATTTTATGTTGATTATTCCAAAACTGAAGAAAAAACCACAGAATTACATCGACCGTACCCTGAAAGATATTCAGATGGTATTAAGCCGTTATAGCTCGGAAGTGGTTTTCGCTAATATGGATCTGAAAATCAACTGTCTATGGGTGTCTCATAAGCCCAGGCCCGGGCTGTGTCGGGAGTTGACGTCTGCCATTCGTCAATATGTGCCAGAAGCTATGCTGGTGGGTGATGTTTCCAGGTAACCCGGCCAGGAATACACAAAAGCATGCATAAACCCGCAATTGACACAGCCGTATTTAATAAAATATCTGAGCTAATGGACGATTCATTAGGGGATTTTATAGAGACCTATCTGCAGAACTCGCCAAAGTTGCTGCAAAACATAAATCAGGCACTAACAGAAGCCGACCTTGATTCGATATTTCAAAATGCGCACCAGCTCAAGGGTGGCAGTGGCAGTATTGGTGCCATGCGGGTATTTCAAATTGCGAAACAGCTAGAAGAAGACGCCAGAGAGGGTAGCTCTGAAGGCCTGGATGATTTATTTGCCAGCCTGCAGTCAGCCTATGAGAAGGTGGCTGTGGAGCTAAAAACCTATTTGTAAAGTTTCAGGATATTCACCGCAGAGGTTTTTTATTGTTTGTGCTTTGCACAAAAAATAATCAGTAATCTTTTCTCTGCGGGCTCTTCTCCGCTTTTGTGAGGTATGCATTGTATGTATGGAAACTCCATACTCTGTCATTCCAGCATGCTTCTAGCTGGAATCCAGTGACTTTGCAGTGTTAAGGCCGCTGCATCCCCGATAAAAGCGCTCGG
>QIDK01000012.1 GCA_003228405.1 Gammaproteobacteria bacterium
ACCCGGTACATCCAGGGTCACAGTTTTTGATTCTGCGGCGATGCTGTAAAAAGGCATTAGTAGAGTACTGACCAGCAGTGCGAATGAAATTAAAAAAGCCCGGCAGGCTGGGTTATTTATTATATTGCGTTGATTCATGATGGTTTACTCAAAAAACATTAGCCCATAATATGGGAAGCTTATTAAAGCGATTAAAAGCACAGAAACAATCCAGAAAATGATGCGCTGATTACGCAGGGTAGATGGAATGGCACAGGTATCACCGGCCTGGCACTGGCGTGGCACCAGATAGAGTTTACGAAAAGCCAGAAACAGGAATAACAGCGTAATACCTATAAAAATCGGACGGTAGGGTTCTAGTGCGGTCAGATTGCTGATCCAGCTACCGCCTATACCCAGTGCTAATAACACCAGTGGGCCAATGCAGCATAAGGATGCACCAATAGCCGCAAGTGATGCACTGATTACACTGACAAGTGGGGTTCGATTCTCAGGTGTGGATGAGGCCATTTTTCTGTTCCGTTAATCTTTGAATTGTTAATAAGCTTAATCCCTGTACCAGTGTACGGGGTCAAGCATTCGTTAAAGTATCTATCGTTAATTTTTATTCATCACATCAATTTGCCATTAGCGTTTCAACTATCGGGCAATGACTGGCATCATTCTCTAATTTGCAGGACTTAATAAGCATATCCAGTGTGCTGCGTAATTTTCTTAAGTCATTAATTTGCTGGTTTATCTGTTTGCGTTTAAGCTCGGCTCGGCTGCGCACATCATCACATTGTCCATCACCCAGTTGCAAAAGTTCTGCAATTTCATTCAAATTAAATCCGAGATGTTTGGCATGTTTTATAAAACCAAGCCGCACAATGGTTTCAGCGGGATAAATACGGTATCCCTCTCGTGGTTTGGCAGGCTCAATAATCAGGCCAACTCGCTGATAATAGCGAACTGTCTCAATATTAACGGCGGCTGCCTGTGCCAGGCGACCAATGGTTAAGGCTTTATTCATGTAAAATTCTCGCGCTTATAAGTCTGTGCAAAGGTACAGACTTATTGTTAAAAAGAAAGTTCATTTTTTACTTGACCTGGAGTCAGCTCCAACCTGTATGATCTCCTGCAGATAATTTTTTTTTAAAAAAAATGAACCTGGAGCCAGCTCCAGACTGTCACAATCAATACAGTAAGAAATAGAGTAATAACTTTATGCATACCAGGATAAAAGTTGCCACACTGAGCCTGTTAACCAGTCTCACATCCCAGACAGCCATGGCACATGACCCCGTATTCGGCTTAGGGCCCCATGTTTTATTTAAAGGTGGAGTGGAAATTACACCGGAAGTGCATATAACCAAAGCGGGTGATAAAGAAAAGACAGAAGTCGCTATGGAGCTCACCTATGGCCTTACAGGTGACTGGTCTGCAGGCATTGAAATACCCTATGCTGAGCAATCGAATGTTTCCGGCTCATCCAGTGGGCAGGGTGATTTAAGTCTGTTTACTAAATATCGTTTCTGGAGAAAGGATGGTCTGGGCAAGCAGGAGTCTATGGCAGTGGCGATTAAACTTAAAACCGATAGTGCAGATAATAATATTGGCACAGGTACTACAGATGGCCTTCTCGGCCTGACCTATGGTTATGAAAGTCGTGACTGGTACCGCTGGTCAGCGTTGAGATATCGCTTTAATAATGAAAATGACGCGGGATTTCGTCAGGGCAATAAACTTTTGTTTGATCTGGTAGGTGGCATTCGCATGAAAAAAACAGGCTATCTGCAAGCAGATACCGTCTGGTTAATCGAACTAAATGCAGAGTCTGCACAGTATAACGAGTCAAATGGTACACAGCTGGCTAATAGCGGTGGAACAGAATGGTTTGTATCCCCCGGCATATTCTGGACCAAACGCAACTTCGCAGTTAAAGCAGGTGTACAGGTACCCGTGGCCAGTAATCTTAAGGGTAACCAGCAGGCAACAGATTATCGTGCAAAACTGGTTCTGGAATGGCATCTGTAATTTTATGACAGCTTTAATATATAGCAGGAGATAATCTATGAAAAAACATATCTTAAACATAACAGGTGGTTTATTACTGCTCTCATTTGTACACACTGCATTTGCTGAAACCACTGTATATTCAATTCGAGTCGATGGTCTTGCCTGCCCTTATTGTGCTTATGGCATAGAGAAAAAACTGAATGAATTACAGGGTGTCAAATTTATTGATATGAATCTGGATACCGGTGTCGTTACTGTCGAAACCTACGATGTAAAACTGGAAGAAGCACAACTTAAACAGCTGTTTCAGGATTCAGGCTTTACCTATAGAAGCAAACAGGAGACGCTAAAATGAAAAAAATACTAGCTAACTCATATGGTCAGGGTTTTAGCTGGTTCACACTGTTTGCCAGTAGTGGTACCCTGATATGCTGTGCATTGCCCATTATTCTGGTAACACTGGGCATGGGTGCAACTGTTGCAGCATTAACCAGCGCGTTGCCCTTTTTAATCGTGCTCAGTCACCATAAAATATGGGTATTCCTTTTATCAGGCTTAATGCTGATTTTTTCCATCTGGATTATTTACCGCCCCGGTCAAAGTTGCCCAACAGACCCGCAACAGGCACAAATCTGTACTATAACAAAAACCTGGAATAAACGAATTATCTGGTTTTCTGTGATTATCTGGAGCATTGGTTTTTTTGCTGCATTTTTAGCCTTACCTGTACGAAAGTATTTTGGTATTTAAAATTATTCGTATTTAATATTATTCAAGGAATTACACAAATGATTTTTTTAAAAAATATAAAACATATCCTGTTAGTTATAATGCTTGGTATGTTTAGTATAAATAGCTGGGCAGAAACCTATAAATATCACGCTGATGTCAAAGGCATGGTATGCGCTTTTTGTGCCTATAGTGTAAGTAAAAACATAAGTAAACTGCCAGGCGTTGATGCCGACTCGGTGAATGTTGATTTAAAATTGGGTCAGCTTGATTTTATATCCAGTAAAAAAGTATCTGCACAGAAACTGTCAGAATTGTTTAGTGAGTCCGGGTTTACGATTAATAATTTAAATTTTACTAAAACAAAAACCAGTTTAGTAGAGCTATCTGATGAGATCAGCCTTGATTTAAAAATAGATGTTTTTAATACAGATCAGTTTAGCGGAGTAATTGAAGCCATAGGAAATATTGCCGCCAGCACACCCTCCCGACTAATAATTGAAGCACCGGCTTCACAGGAAGACACCATTCTAAAACCGCTATTAATGGGTCGGCAACAGGTGATTAAAGTTCGTTTTATTCCGGCAAAGGTAGATAAAATACACCTGCAGTTATTTAAAGCTAATAATAGCTGATAAGTATGGGCATAAAAGTTCAAATTTTTTCAGCCCCCAGTTGTAATATTTGTGCAAAGGCCAGTGCAGTCATACAAAATCTGGCCGATGAGATTGGAGAGAATAAAATTCAATGGCGCAAAGTCAATGTAGTTGAAGAAATAGATCTGGCAGTATCACTGGGTATTTTATCAACACCTGCAATTGTAATTAATGATGTACTGGTATTCACGGGCCTGCCCTCTACAGAAAAATTACGTGCGGAAATATTTAAAAGGCTAGATAGTGTATAAAATTGGTGAAGTTACTAAACTAACGGATATGTCTGCAGATACCCTGCGCTATTATGAAAAATACGGTTTATTACCTGCCATTTCACGAAATACCTCAGGTGTTCGTTTATATAATGACAAAGATATATCACGATTAAAGTTTATAAAACGTGCACAACGCATGAATTTCAGCCTGGATGAAATTAAGAAATTACTGAGTATGCGTGAAGATCCCCAGCATGCAAAAGACAGTGTGCGCCTGCTCACCGCCGACAAATTAAAAAATATTGAAGAACAGTTAAGCGAACTTTCAACACTGCGCAATGAACTGCAGTTATTGCTAAATTTATGCCGAGGAAGTGAAAATGGATGCCCGATTATTGAGGGTATGGATAGTGATGATGTAGTAGATTGAATGATTAGAATGCAAACAAGTTAATATATTTTCAGAATGGGTCAAATAATCCACTCGTTCCCACGCTACTGCGTCACTAGTGTCCGGGAAAAATTTTTATGTGTAACATAAGTTATTGATTCTTATTGGTGAAAATCGTTTAGGCATAATCATGTACTCAAAAAGAAAAAACAGCAATTTAATCTGTCATCCCCGAATGCCTTTGTCGGGGATCCAGTGTCTTTAAGTCATTCAAAGTTTCTAGATTTCCGATACAGGCATTCGGGAATGACAAAAGGAATTTCCCCGGACACTAGTGACGCAACTTCGTGTGAACGCAGTCATCCGATTTAAATTCGGACTGGTGTTTTTCTTTATTCGTGTTTATTTGCGTTTTCTTTTTCTGTAAATTCAGCATCACTCATCCCTGCAGGTTTCTTCAGGCAACTCAAATTCCAGGGTGGTATGAGCCAGCGAGAAATCAGCCAGGTTTTCACTTATTTGTCGTTTAATTTCCTTTTGTTCATTGGCTGATATCATCTGATCAATCTCCAGATGTGCGGTAAGCACATGGCGTTCACCATCCAGTGTCCACAGATGTAAATAATGTATGGCTTTAATATGTTCAAGAGACTGTAATTTATGTCGAATTTCATCCAGCATTTTACTATCAGGCGCAGACTGTAAAAATATTTTTATGGTCTGACGGAAATTTTTTATAACATTCATTAAAATATATAATGTAAATGCAATAGATAATATCGGGTCAAGTATGGGCCAGTTAAAAAATAACAGTAAAATACTGACAATAAGCACACTAACCCAGCCCAGTACATCTTCCATTAAGTGCCAGTTTAATATGCGTTCATTCAGTGTTTTTCCCTTGCTGATTTTGCGGGCGGCATAACCATTTACGGCAACGCCTAAAATAGCCAGCCAGAACATACCCTGCGCATGAGGCATTTCAGGTTCCAGTAATTTAGGAATCGCTTCTGAAAGCACCCATGCTGAACCGGTGATGAGCACGACACCATTAATCAGTGCGCCTAAAAGGGAGAACCGGTAAAAACCATAGGTGAATTCATCGTTGGGGTGTTTATTGCTGAGTTTATTTAATATCCAGGCAAGCCCAATAGACAATGTATCACCCAGGTCATGCACCGCATCGGCCATAATTGCGGTGCTATTGGTTAGTATGCCACCAATAAATTCAATAATGGTAAAGAAAAAATTTAGAAAAAAGACAACGCCAATGCGTTTAGAGCTTATATCGTGATGATGGTTATGAGCGGCCATTATTTTTTGTAATTAGAAAGTATTATATGACTACTATCTCTCTTATTAGCTTTTTCTGCAAGGAGGATGCGAAATATTTCCAGTGTTACTGCTTTTAACCTGAACTAATCCCTTATTCAATCTATGTATTCATATTACTCCAGGGCATTAAGATAGACTTTATTCGCATTAACCAGGTTCCAGTAAAAATGAAACCCATTTGCTTCAACAATCGCTATATCAAGCTAGGCCAGAACTTCTCGGTTGAGACCCTTCCAGAGCCTGTAAAAAAGCCGCATCTGATCAAGTTTAACCACCAGCTGGCGGATGTTATGGGGCTTGCAAATACCTGTCTGAACCCGGTAGATAACCTGTCAGACTGCACCGCCATTTTCGCAGGCAACCTCATCCCTGAGGGTGCAGAACCACTCGCCATGGTTTACGCCGGTCATCAGTTTGGGTGTTTTAATCCTCAACTGGGAGATGGTCGCGCGATTTTATTAGGTGAGATCAGCACGTCAGACGGTGCTCATTTTGATATGCAGTTAAAAGGTTCGGGACGCACCCCATTTTCCCGCGATGGTGATGGTCGAGCTGCACTGGGACCGGTACTTCGAGAATATCTGCTGAGTGAAGCGATGGCGAAACTGGGTGTGCCGACGACCCGCGCCCTTGCCGCTGTGACCACGGGTGAAGAAGTCGCCAGGCAGCAGTTATTACCCGGTGGCATTATTACCCGTATTTCAGGCAGTTTCGTGCGTGTTGGAACCTTTCAGTATTTTTCTGCAAGCCACAATGTGGAAGCAATAAGAAAGCTCGCAGATTTTGTGATTGAGCGTAATTACCCGGCAGCGAAATCAGAAGACAATCCTTATGTTACTCTACTGAGTTCCGTTGTAGATCGTCAGGCAGAATTAATTGCCCGATGGATGCAACTGGGTTTTATTCATGGAGTAATGAATACTGATAACATGTCGATTGCTGGCGAGACCATTGATTATGGTCCCTGTGCGTTTATGGATTATTTTAATCACGATCAGGTCTATAGCTCGATTGATCAAAATGGACGCTACGCTTACAGCAATCAGCCGTCCATTGGGCTCTGGAATCTGACGCGTCTGGCAGAATCATTGATACCGCTGCTTGATAAAAATACAAAGACTGCCGTCGAAATCGCTCAGGATATCCTGAAAAATTATATAAAGCTCTACCAGCAATACTGGCTAACGGGTATGCGAGACAAGCTGGGGTTATCAAAATCGTTTAATGAGGATAAGGAACTTATCGAGGAATTGTTAGATATTATGGCAACCGGTAAGGCCGATTTTACCCTCAGCTTTTATTACTTATCGCAGGTGAGCATTGCTTCAGCACAACAGGATGATGCAATACACGCCCTGTATATCGACGCTGAACCAATTAAACAATGGCTGCTAAAGTGGCGCGAACGTTTAACTAAAGAATCACTCACTCATGAAACACGGAAGATTATGATGTGCGCCGTTAATCCAGTTTATATCCCGCGTAATCATCAGGTAGAAGCAGCTATCAGGGCGGCAGAAGATTCGGCTGATTTTTCGGTGTTTCACGAACTACTTGAAGTGTTGCAGAATCCTTATGAACTGCAAAAGAAGAACGATATTTTTATGTTACCACCCGAGCCTGATGAAGTGGTTGAGCAAACGTTTTGTGGTACGTGAATTTATATTTAGAATGCTGCCTGTCTGAGTTTAACAAAAACAGAGTTTAACTACAGAGAAGCATCTATATCCAGTTGCCACGCTTCCCATGGGAACTCATATTCTTTTTTAAAAATCAAAACCACGTTCTAAGAACGTGGATCTTTACTCTGATGCTGCTGTGTGCATTTCCACGCAGCATGAGAAGGTCAGTTTGAGTTTATTACGATTTCGCGGATTTTTTATTCCATAAAATAATGGCAAGAATGATTAATCCAAGCTGTACCAGCAGGCCCTGCAGGTTAGGATAGATGCCCAGTAAATCGATGCGGAAAAAATTCACCGGGCTGGATACGATCAGGCCAGCTTCCTGTAATGCAGCTATGCCCTTACCCGCAAATATAATCGCCAGTACAAACATTAAACCACCGGTTACTGCAAAAAACTGTCGCAATGGCAGGCGTACGCTGTATCGCATAATAAGCCAGCCAAGCACAGCCAGAACTGCCACCGCAGTCAGGAAGCCACTTAATGCCATGCTCTGCCCTGCCTGGTCTGTTTGTGCCCAGAGAGCCTGATAAAATAAAATTGTCTCAAAGGCTTCGCGATAAACCGCAATAAATGAAAGGCCGGTTAAGGTCCATAAAGTGCCGGAAGTTAATGCTTTATGCATACTGTCATCGATAAATTTTTTCCATTTAGCGGCACTGGTTTTATCATGCATCCAGAAACCAACATATAGCAATACCAGTGTGGCAACTATAGCCGCGACACCCTCAGTAATTTCCCTTGATGCACCCGAAATATTAATTAATGAAACTGAAGCCCACCAGGTTAATAAACCAAGTGCCAGAGCACTAATCCAGCCCATATGAATATAACGCAGACCATCCCGACGTTTTGTGCGCACCAGAAATGCCGCCAGTGCCGCCACAATTAGCAGTGCTTCTAAACCTTCACGTAACAGAATAAAAAATGCACTGGCAAAAGCGGCCCCACCCGACAAACTTTTACTACTGAGCAATTCTTCTGCTATATCTAATTTGCTATTTATTAAAGCTATTTCAGCTTCGATAATTTCAATGCTTTCACCCGCACGTATTTTATTACGCAAGCCGGTCATTGAAGTTTCAATTTCAATTCTTAAGGGTTTATTGAATGCATTAATATTTTGTTCTACCAGTTCAAAACCTTCAAGATAAGCCTCTACTGCATATTTATAAGCTTTCTTAGGTTCATTATCTTTATAGGCTGTAATTACATCCGCAAGACGTTTTTTGGCAAAGGAGAGATTAGATTCATTATCATAAAACACGTCAGGGTGATGACGCAGATAAGCCATGACTTTTGCTCCCTGCTCTCCATAAAGATCTTCTGCCTGATCGGGTGTTGTGATAGTTAGCTTATTAATATTCAGCAAAGGGCTTTCATTAAATTCAACATCTGTGGCAGGCACAGCCAGCCCACCAATATAAAATGCCAGTGACCAGCGATCTTCATCGCTGAGCTGGTTATATGCCTGCATGGATGTGTCACTCACACCCTGAGTAATCGTGCTATGCAATCCATACAGAGTACGTTGCTTATAACGCTCAATATCACGAAAGTTAATTGGTGGCGGTTCCATGCCTGCCGCTGCAGGGCCATCACCAAAACCTTCAACACCATGACATGATGCGCAATTATCCGCATACAGTTGTCTGGCTTTGCTGAGATCGGGCTGCTTACGTGGCACCACGACTATTTGGTAGGCCGTAATAATTTTATGGTGCATCTGTGATGTCAGCTGGTTTACCTTTTTAGCCGATTCTTTTTGTTGTACCCACAGAGAAAGCGTTTTTGAGTGCTCTACTAGTTCAGATTTGATATTGCCTGAAGATATTTCAGGTTCAGGCAGATCAATAAGCTGCTGGGAAATGCCCGCAGTAAAATCCAGCATCTCGGCATATTCAGCTTCATTAACCACCTTCCCATCGTCCACAGCTCCAGCATAATCGACACCCACATAGTCAATTAACTGTAGAAGCTGCTGAGTATCTGCTTTTAATGGCTGACTGAAGATAAGAAATAAAGTAAGGAAAAAATAAGCCACTGCTTTCATAAAGGATGATTCCGAAAACTGCATATATAAGTAAAACGTTAATGATAACAATTATCATTAACGTAATAAAGCAATTTCCATTATATTATTAAGGGGTTCTTAAACCAGACACCCATAACAGCTAAACCACCTGAAGAACTCCAAACAGGACACCCATATTAACTCTAGACCCCTAAAACCCCAAAGACTCCTAAATTGGAGACTCTTAAATTGGACACCCATCCCAATATTTGACAAGTTAAACCCACAGGCATAGATTACTAAAACCAAAGGAGTAAACCACCTCAAGGAGCCGACCATGCCAAAGCCCCGCGACCATGCCAAAGCCCCGCTACGCACAGGTATCACTCGAAGCCACACCCTACTACCACTGTATATCCCGTTGTGTCCGCCGCGCCTACCTCTGTGGCATCGACATTAACACCGGCGAAAGCTTTGAGCACCGACGCCAGTGGCTAGAAGATAAACTACTGGAAACAGGCGGAATTTTTGCCCTGGATATTTGCGCCTATGCCATTATGTCGAATCACTACCACGTGGTACTGCACATCAACAAAACCCAGGCCCAGGCCTGGTGCCTTGATGAAGTCATCCACCGCTGGCATCAACTGTTTACAGGAAATGTACTGTCACAACGACATTGTCAGGGCAAACCACTCAGCAAAGCCGAGCAAAACACCTTAAAAAAAATGGTCGAAACCTGGCGCAAACGGCTGATGGACATCAGCTGGTTTATGCGCGTCATCAATGAAAACATCGCCCGCCAGGCCAATGCAGAAGACCAGTGCAGTGGCCGCTTCTGGGAAGGGCGCTACAAATCACAGGCCCTGTTAGATGAAGCTGCACTCGCCGCCTGCATGGCCTATGTTGATTTAAACCCCATCCGCGCCAGCATCGCCAGAACACCCGAAACCGCCGACCATACCAGCATCAAACAACGCATCCAACGCGCCCTGAACAGCTCGCACCCCCAAAACAAAAACCAGCAGGCCAGACACCTGTTTCCATTCGTAGGCAACCCCCGGAAAAACATGCCCCAGGGGCTCCCCTTTAAATTAAATGACTATATCGAACTGGTAGAATGGACCGGCCGACAACTGCAGGAAGGCAAACGAGGAAAAATCAATACCGACCTACCGCCCATATTACACCGCCTTAACTTCGAATCAGAAAACTGGCTATATCTAAGCCAGCATTTTGAAAGCAAACTAAAAGGGCTAGTTGGCTCCGTGATCAAACTAAAACACGCCTGTAAGCAACTGGGATATAAACGCACAGTGTGTAAACAGAGTTGTGAGCAGTTTTTTCCGTAATA
>QIDK01000172.1 GCA_003228405.1 Gammaproteobacteria bacterium
TGACGAAATATTTGTGCAATGCGAAGCGAGCCGTATAATACATCGGCTCGCTCCGCATCGCCTTCTATATCGCCAGCTAAAGCTACCTCCTGCAAATTATATTTTTTTATTTGCGTGTCTTTGCGTTTATTTGCGGTAAAAATGCTTTTTGCTTTTAGAGATATTTGTGGGGATAGCTCAGACTCTGTCCCTGACTGCGACTAATTTAACGACCATTCGTATCTGGCTAACTGGAGGCATAATGACATGCAATACGTAAGCTTCTTTTCCGAGGTGGGTATTAATGATATCAATCAGGTGGGTGGTAAAAATGCTTCTCTGGGTGAGATGTATTGTCACCTGTCTGCTCAGGGCATTAAGGTCCCCAATGGTTTTGCCACCACCGCCAGAGCATATCTGCATTATATGGCACAGAATAAGCTGCTGGAAAAAGTGCGCCTCGCACTGGATGGCCTGGATACCCATGATGTGAAACAACTGGCCCGAACCGGGCGCCAGATTCGTAGCTGGATTTTACATGCAGAAATGCCTGAAGACCTGGCAAAAGAAATCGTTGCGGCATATGAAAAACTGGCCGAAGAGTATGGCGAGTATCCGGATGTTGCCGTACGCAGCTCCGCCACAGCAGAAGATCTGCCCGGAGCCTCGTTTGCCGGACAACAGGAAACCTATCTCAATATCTCCGGTCGTCGAAATTTATTATTAACCTGTAAACGGGTTTATGCGTCATTATTTACGGATCGAGCCATTTCCTACCGTGTTGATAAAGGCTTTAATCATATGGATGTGGCCCTGTCGATTGGTGTGCAAAAAATGGTACGCGCCGATACCGGCTCATCGGGTGTTATGTTTACCATAGATACGGAAACCGGCTTTGAAGATGTGATATTAATTAATGCTGCCTGGGGGCTGGGTGAAAATGTCGTACAGGGTTCAGTTAATCCCGATGAATTTTATGTATTCAAATCGACTCTGCAAAAGCAGCAGCCGATTATTCGTCGTTATCTTGGCAAAAAAGATATTAAAATGGTTTACACCCATGACACCACCGCAGGTTTATCCACACATAATATTGAAGTCTCAGTAGAACAGCAAAACCAGTTTTGCATTACCGATAATGATGTTTTAAAGCTGGCTCGTTTCGCCATGTGTATTGAAAAACATTATGCCCGGCCGATGGATATTGAATGGGCAAAAGATGGTCAGACGGGTGAGTTATTTATTTTGCAGGCGCGGCCGGAAACCGTACACAGTGATGACAACAAACAGTATCACTTCAGTTATAAACTGGAACAGGCAGAAAAACCACACCCACTGGTAGTAGGTAAAAGTGTCGGCAAACGTATTGCCTCGGGAAAAGCCTGTGTGATTTTAGATGCCAGTGAAATGTATAAGTTAACCCCGGGTGAAGTGCTGGTGACAGATATGACCGACCCGGACTGGGAGCCGGTGATGAAAATTGCGTCAGCCATAGTTACCAATCGAGGCGGCCGTACCTGCCATGCGGCGATTATTGCCCGTGAGCTGGGTGTGCCTGCCATTGTCGGCTGTGGTGATGCAACTCGTAAAATAAAAACAGGCAAAGAAATTACGGTGTCCTGTGCTGAGGGTGATACCGGGTTTGTATATCCGGGCTTATTAAAATTTAGCGAAAATAAACGGGATGTATCAGCTCTAAAAGTGCCAGTAACTCGCATTATGCTCAACCTGGCAAACCCTGAGCTGGCATTTGAAACATCAAAATTACCCGTTGATGGTGTGGGCCTGGCGCGTCTGGAATTTATTATTAATACCAGTATTCGCATACATCCCCGTGCATTGCTTGAATTTAATTCATTGCCAGCAGATATTAAGTCTAAAGTGGCAAATATTATAGTGGGTTATAAAAGCCCGATTGATTATTACGAAAAGAAACTGGCAGAAGGCATAGGTATGATTGCCGCCGCATTTTATCCACGACAGGTTATTGTGCGATTATCTGATTTTAAATCCAATGAATATGCCTCTCTAATCGGAGGTGATCTGTTTGAACCTGATGAAGAAAACCCAATGATTGGTTTTCGGGGTGCCTATCGTTATCCATCAAAAGAATTTCGAAACTGTTTTGAGATGGAGTGTAAGGCACTAAAAATAGTACGTGAACAAATGGGCTTAAGCAATGTGGATGTTATGATTCCCTTTGTACGCAGTGTTGATGAAGGCAATAAGACTTTACGGCTGCTATCTGAGTTTGGTTTAAGCAGAGGGGAACAGAACTTAAAAATTTATTTAATGTGCGAAATTCCTGCCAATGCACTATTAGCAAATGAGTTTCTAAAACACTTCGATGGGTTTTCTATTGGTTCAAATGATTTAACCCAGTTAACTCTCGGGGTTGACCGTGATTCAGGCTTAGTCACCGGCTTTGATGAAAGAAACGAAGCGGTAAAAGTTATGATGAAAATGGCGATTGATGCCTGTAAGGCTGCGAATAAATATGTGGGTATCTGTGGCCAGGCTCCTTCTGATTTTCCGGAAATTACCCGCTGGCTGGTAGAGCAGGGGATTTCTTCAATTTCATTAAACCCTGATAGTGTAATTGATATGACACAACAGGTCTTAAATGTTGAAGCGGGTTTGTTAAAAAATATACCAGGGAATATCTGATCAGGTGATGAATAGATGCTTACTGCTAAAAGTTTCTGAACAGCAATCACATTATGACTTATTATTGAATCAGAAATAAAGGTTATCGGCTCGCTTCGCTTTGCCAGGTGCATCGTCAGCTAAAGCTAACTCCTACAGAAAAAACGATGATTGTTATGTTCAGTGATATAAGAACAGGTATTCTTTTCATTTGATTCATTAGTATATACAGATTTTCAGGGGTAATTCAATTTAATAAGATTAAAAAATTCTAGCGTGTTCTGAAAAATGGATAGAATTGCCCTATAGTTTATAAGGCTTGAAAGTTTCAGTTGTTTAATCATAGTAAAATATAATTTATGTTTTTTAATGTTAACGGGTAAGGATGAGCACTACAAAAATTATCTGCAGTAAAAGCTGGAGCTTTATTTGAAACAGGTTTTATTTTCGCTACTAAAATCCATGCTTGGGAGCTTAAAAGATTTATTGCCCATTATTCTGGTAATTGGTTTTTTTCAGGCCTTTGTTTTGCAGCAACCTATTCCCGGATTTATGGATATTATTTCAGGTACCCTGTTTATTGTTGTTGGCTTAACCTTCTTTGTCTATGGGCTGGAAATGGGGCTGTTTCCTATTGGGGAAAGCATAGCTAACGCGTTTACCCGCAAGGGCAGTGTTACATGGTTGCTGATTTTTTCATTTTTACTCGGTTTTGGTACCACCGTAGCTGAACCGGCCTTAATAGCGGTAGCGAATGAGGCATCAAAAGTCGCCGCATTGGAGGGCATGATTGAAAATTCATCCAGTGCCATGCAAAGTTATGCAAATGGATTACGCCTTACGGTTGCTTTTTCAGTAGGGCTGGCTATTGTCACAGGTGTACTACGTATTCTTAAAGGCTGGTCAATTCAGTATATGATTATGGGGGGCTACATTCTGGTAGTTATTATGACTGCAATAGCTCCCCGGGAAATTATTGGTATTGCCTATGATTCTGGCGGTGTAACCACATCAACCATTACTGTGCCTCTGGTTACCGCCCTAGGGGTTGGTCTGGCATCCTCTATTAAAGGTCGTAACCCAATGACCGATGGTTTTGGCTTAATCGCTTTTGCTTCCCTGACACCGATGATTTTTGTTATGGTTTATGGAATGATTATATAATTGTGGAATCGATATTAAAAATATTGCAGATGCTAATTAACACAACATATGATGTGTTACCTATCGTGGTGATTATTTTTGGATTTCAGTTTTTTGTTATCAGAAAACCCGTTGCAAATCTTAAGCGAGTAATTGCAGGTTTTATATATGTATTGCTGGGGTTGTCACTTTTTTTATCAGGCCTGGAACAGGCTCTGTTTCCATTAGGTCGCCTAATGGCAGACCAGTTGACAGACCCTGCTTTTATTTATAATGGTGCCGAACCCGGTGAGCATATTGTTCACTGGGCTGATTATTACTGGGTTTATATTTTTGCTTTTTCAACAGGTTTTAGTACAACTATCGCAGAGCCCGCATTGATTGCAGTCGCAATTAAAGCGCATGAAGTCTCTGCCGGTGCGATAGGTGTATGGGGTCTGCGTATAGCCGTCGCTATTGGTGTGGCGTTTGGTATAACACTGGGGAGTTATCGAATTGTTAGTGGCCTGCCTATCCATTATTTTATTATTACGGGCTATATCATTGTGGTGATACAAACATTCTTTGCACCCAAAATAATTGTGCCATTAGCGTATGATTCTGGTGGTGTAACGACATCTACGGTAACTGTACCACTGGTTGCGGCACTGGGTTTAGGCCTGGCTGAATCAGTGCCTGGTAGAAATGTATTAATTGATGGTTTTGGCCTGATCGCTTTTGCCAGTTTATTCCCAATCATGTCGGTTATGGCATATGCTCAAATATCTGAATATATGGCTAATCGTTTTAAATAAGAGAGAAGGCTTATGCACTTTAAACTAATTATTGCATTTGTTGATGAATCTAAAACAGAAAAGGTAATGAATGCCGCCCGTGACGCGGGAGCAACCGGTGCGACAATTATCAGTAATGCACGAGGTGAAGGGCTGATTCAGGCTAAAACATTTTTAGGCCTGTCATTTGAAACTCAAAGGGATGTTGTACTATTTCTGGTAGAAGAGCATTTGAGTCGGCATATATTAGAAGAAATTTCTAATGTGGGTGGCTTTGACTCGGGGCCGGGGAGTGGTATTGCGATTCAGATTGATGTGGAAGATGCAGTGGGTGTGGCGCATCAGGTTGAACAATTAGTAGATGTAGTAGAGGATGAACTGTGATGAGTAAAAAAACTATCTTAGTAAGAGATGTAATGAAAAAAGAGTTTGATATAGTTGATGGAAAAATGACCATTATGGAAGCACTGGGAAAAATGAAACATATTGAAACCAAATCACTGATTGTGCAAAAACGTGATGTTAATGATGAATATGGAATGCTTCTGTTATCGGATATTGCCAGAAAAGTTTTAGCAAAAGATCGGTCTCCTGACCGCGTCAATGTTTTTGAAATTATGTCCAAACCAGTAATAAGCATTGACCCGAATATGGATATTCGCTACTGCGCCAGACTATTTGAACGATTCGGGCTGGCCAGGGCACCCGTGGTTGAGAATAGAATGGTTATTGGAATGGTGAGCTTTACAGATATGGTTATGAAAGGTCTGGTTGAGTTTGACTAAAAATATAGTCGTAAACCCTAAGTAACAGTTTTTATTTCTGTTTTTGGCTTATGACTATTTTATCCATTCAGCAAATACCCCTCAATATGTTCCAGATCTTCTGGTGTGCCAAATAAAACCAGCACATCTCCCTGTTTTAATGCTTCATCTGAATTCGGTGGCACTACATTCGAATCATCACGACGATTTTTATGCAGGGTGATGCCCTTTGATAAGAGATGCAGATCTTCAAGTTTTTTGCCAATGGCATAAGCGCCTTTATCTAATGTGACACAACTTAAACGTTTGCGAACATCATCGGGTAACTCCAGGTCATCCGCTTCATTACCATGAAAAAATTCACGCATGGTGGCGTATTTATTGGTGCGCATTTCCTGCACACGGCGCACTATTTTTGCCATGGGCATGCCAAGTATTGAAAGCACATGTGATGCCATCATCAGGCTGGACTCAAGGGTTTCCGGAATGACTTCTGTGGCACCGGCTTCACTGAGCTGGGTATAGTAAGTATCATCTTTGGTTCTGACTAATATAGGTACCTTTTCATTGATTGCTTTAGCCTGACGCAGGGTTTTTTCAGCGGAGCCCACATCATCGTGACAGATAACTAAAATAGACGCCCGCTTAATTCCTGCTGCCAGTAAAATTTCACGGTGGGTCGAGTCTCCAAAATAAACCTTATAACCGGCTTTGGCCGCATTGGTGATGAGCTCAACATTATAGTCCAGCGCAAAATAACTGAAGCCTTCTGAGTCGAGTATTTTGGCGATGTTTTGCCCAATGCGACCAAAGCCACAAATAATGACATGCTGGTCAAGTTTGCTCGCATCGGTAGCAATCGTTTCCTCAACCTGTTCACGACTTTGCATATAGCTACCAGTGATTTTTTTAGCGATGAGTCCATTGTATTTCACCAGAAAAGGGGTGGCGATCATGGTGAGAATAACGGTCGCTAATACAATTTGTTCTGCCGTTGGGGGGAGTATGTGGTAACTGACGGCCAGTGCCATGATGGCAAAGCCGAATTCTCCACACTGGGCTAAAACCAGACCGGTACGTAAGGCCACTCCAGTAGAAGAATGAATGATGCTCTTGCTCAGGGCCGTAACAATAAGTGACTTGCCAACAATAACAGCCGCCGCAGCCAGAACAGCCCAGTGTATAACTTCTAGCAGGGTATGTACGTTTAACATCATGCCGATGGTAATAAAAAACAGGCCGAGTAAAATATCACGAAAGGGGCGAATATCATTTTCTATCTGGTGCTTAAACTCTGTTTCACTCAGCATCATACCTGCCAGAAAGGCACCCAGTGCCATGGACAGACCCGCAAATTCTGTGGCCCAGGCAGAGAGCAGGGCCACCAGCAGTACCGCCAGGGTAAATAATTCAGCCGAATGGGCAGAGGCGATTTCATGAAACAGCGGGCGTAATAGCCAACGGCCAATCGCCAGCATAATGGCAGTAACGCCTATGCCCATGGCAAAGCTGTAGGAAATCTCATATAAAAAGGACGCTTCATTATTACTGGATATAACCGGAATAATGACCAGCATGGGGACAACTGCAACGTCCTGAAATAATAAAATTGAAATAGATGCCTGACCGTGACGAGAATCGGTTTCCAGCTGTTCGCCCAGTTGTTTTATAACAATTGCAGTAGAAGAGAGCGCTAAAACGCAACCGATAACAAAGGCTGATTCCATGCTGGCACCCAGTAGCCAGGCGGTGAACCCGGCAATAAATAGAGTGATACTCACCTGAGCACTTCCCAGACCGACCACAGCACGTCGGTTGGCGATTAATTTGTTTAATGAAAATTCCAGCCCCAGGCTGAATAAAAGAAAGGCAATACCGATTTCTGCCAGAAAATGCAGGGTGTCTGAACTCTGTATCAGATTAGCCGCATGTGGTCCCAGAAATATACCCACTGCCAGATAGGCCAGGATAGGAGGCAACTTGACACGCCTGAAAATAGATACTGCGACGACAGAAATAGCCAGTAGAATTATCGTGTCACTGAGAGCATCATGCATAAAAAGACTTTGGAATAGTTAGTTAGCTGATTTTAAAGTGTAAATTGCAGCATTACGATTAGAGAGTCAATTTTTTATTGTCTGCGGCGGCTGCTTTTCTACAGAAACAGCATTTAATCCAGGAAAACTCCGAATATTACAGAGACATATGATCAGAGGTTCTCTAATTTATCTGCCGCATCCAGAGTGTTTAATAATAGCACCGCTACAGTCATAGGGCCGACACCACCGGGTACCGGGGTAATCCACGCTGCATGTTGTGAGGCGGAGGCAAAGTCTACATCACCACAGAGTGAGCCATCTTCCCTGCGGTTAATGCCCACATCAATTACGGTGGCCCCGTCTTTAATCCATTCACCTTTAACCAGCCCCGGTCTGCCCACTGCGACCACAACGATATCGGCCCGGCGCACATGGTCTTCCAGATCTGAAGTAAAACGGTGAGTGATAGTGACCGTAGCCCCTGCCAGCAGTAACTCAAGGCCTGCCGGGCGGCCAACATGGTTAGATGCGCCTACAATAACCGCATTTCGTCCCTTATAGGTTTCACCTGCTGAATCCAGTAGCAACTTTACCCCATAAGGTGTGCAGGGGCGTAGACCGGGGGCTCGCTGTGCCAGTTGGCCAAGATTATACGGGTGGAAACCATCCACATCTTTATTGATATTAATACGTTCAATAATCTCCGATTCATCAAGCCCTTCAGGCAGAGGAAACTGCACCAGAATACCGTGTATCTCATCATCCTGGTTGAGCTGATCGATAAGGTCATTAAGCTTCTGCTGAGATGTGCTGGCAGGTAAATCGTAAGCTCTGGAGATAATACCGGCCTTTTCACAGGCCAGGCGTTTATTGCGCACATACACCTGAGAAGCCGGATCTTCACCCACAAGCACTACCGCCAGCCCAGGCGCTTTTTTACCTGCATCCAGCCGCTGTTGCACTCGTTGTTTGATTGTTGCGTGCAAATCAGCAGCGACTTGTTTACCATCTATAATTTGTGCAGGCATATGCATTGGCTTCCAGATAAATTCAGAGGCGAATTTTCTCACGTATGAACGTGTGTCCACAAGGTGTGAGATAAAGAAAAAAGATAAGTATTTTAAGGAATTGCATCACGAAGCGGTTGACCTGAAACGCTTATATGCGTAATATCCGCTTCCTCATTTGCCAGTACTGAAAGGGTATTTGGGGGGGCGTGTAAAGCGTTAAAAGGATTTTGAAGTATTGTATCGGGGTATAGCGCAGTCAAGCGGAGCCTGCTACTTTAGCGCAGGCAGTAAATTGCAAAGCTCGTTAAAAGGATTTTGAAGTATTGTATCGGGGTATAGCGCAGTCTGGTAGCGCGCCTGCTTTGGGAGCAGGATGTCGGGAGTTCGAATCTCTCTACCCCGACCAAATTTAAAAGTGCGAGGTTTAGCCGGCTATATATGGTTGCCTTGCATGATGAGTAGAGAGATTTGAACGGAAGAGTTCGAAAAAATTGCCTGGAGCAATTTTTAACATGCGAAGCATGGCCCGTAGGGCAAAATACAGGATGTATTTTGTAATCTCTCTACCCCGACCAAATTTAAAAGTGCGAGGTTTAGCCGGCTATATATGGTTGTCCTGCATGGCCATTCTGGCCCAAACAATAAATGGCTGATTGTATTAATTTTGGGATGACAATCAGCTGAAGTCCTGCGAGATCTGGACGGATCTGTACATGCGCCTGTAGCTCATCTGGATAGAGCATCGGCCTTCTAAGCCGAGGGTAACAGGTTCGAGTCCTGTCAGGCGCACCATTTTTACTTTTTATGGTGGGTGTAGCTCAGTTGGTAGAGCCCCGGATTGTGATTCCGGATGTCGCGGGTTCAAGTCCCGTCACTCACCCCAGTAAAATCAAGCACTTACAGAAATGTAGGTGCTTTTTTTTGTCTGA